>JAIBJH010000134.1 GCA_020029455.1 Hyphomicrobiales bacterium | reverse complement strand
AACTGCGGCACAAAGGCATTGTTGAAAGCCCCTTCCGCAAAAAGCGCCCGGAAGAGATTGGGCAGGCGCTGCGCCACGAAGAAGGCTTCCGCCACAGGTCCGGTGCCGATGGTGAAGGCGATCAGCTGGTCGCGCACGAAACCCAAGAGCCGGCTCACCAGTGTGAGGCCACCCACTTTCATGGCGGATTGCAGAAGGGACATGCCGTCTAGGTCTTGTTGAGAACGCCGAGAAGCGTGTCTTCTATCTTCTTGGCGCGGGATTCGCTCTCGATTTTTGCGCCCGTGAGATCCGTCACATAGAAGACATCGATGGCCTTCTCGCCGAAAGTCGTGACATGGGCCGAGGCGATATTGAGATTGAGCTCGAACAGCGCCTCAGTGAGATCATGCAACAGGCCCACCCGGTCGCGGCCATTGATCTCAATCACCGTCTGCTTGTTGGAGGATGAATTGTCGATGATGACGCGCGGCGCCACCTCGAAGGCCGCCACGCGGAATTCCGGCTTCCGCGCCTGAGATAAGGCTTCCTTCAGGCGTATTTGCCCCTTGAGCGCCTTGGCGATGGTCTCAGCAACGCGCTTTGCCCGCCTGCTTTCATCAGCCTCATCCTTGAATTCGCGCTGCAGAAGGATGGTATCGAGCGCCATGCCTTCATTGGTGGTGAAGATCTGCGCCCCAATGATATTGCCGTTGGCCGCGGCACAGGCCCCCGTGAGCGTGGCGAGCAGGCGCGGATGGTCCGGCACATAGACAGTGATTTCAGTGACCGCTGCAAAGGCATCGGTCTTGATATCGGTCGTCACGTCCTTCGGCTTGGCGCTGGCGATCAAGGCGTGGTGGCGCAATTGCTGGTCCAGCGGCACATTGAGCCAATAGGCATCATAGTGCCGGTGCAGGAGAGCCTGCTTCTCGTTTTCGCCAATGGTGCCGAGTTTCGAGAGGAGAAGCTGTTGAGCTTCCGCCACCCGCTCCTTGCGGGTGATCACCGTGTGCCCGCCCGTCAGAAGCGGTTCCGTTTCGGCATAAAGCGTACGCAAAAGCTGGCCCTTCCAACCGTTCCAAACGCCCGGCCCCACCGCTCGGATATCGGCGACCGTGAGGATCAAAAGCAGCTTCAGCCGCTCCGGGCTTTGCACGATCGCCGCAAAGTCCTGGATGGTCTTGAAGTCATTGAGATCGCGCATCTGCGAGGTCTCGCTCATCAACAGGTGATTGCGGACCAGCCAGGCCACTGTTTCCGTTTCGGCAGCATCAAGGCCGAGGCGTGGGGATAGCTCGCGGGCAATGCGCTCGCCGGCGATGGAGTGATGCTCGGGCCTTCCCTTGGCGATGTCGTGCAGCAGGCCCGCCACATAGAGCGCGCGCCGCGACGTGAGCGTCGGGAAAAGCTTGGCGGAAAGCGGATGATCATCTGCAAGATCACCCCGTTCCAGCGCCTTCAGCACGCCCACCGTACGGATCAGGTGCTCATCCACCGTGAAGTGGTGATACATGTTGAACTGCATCATGGCGACGACCTTGCCGAAGTCCGGCAAGAAGCGGCCCAGCACGCCTGCCTCATTCATCGCGCGCAGGGCAGACTCTGGTTCGCCTGAATTCAGGAGCACGTCGAGAAAGAGCTGGTTGGCCCCGGGCGAATTGCGGACAGAATCATCGATCAGGCGCAAGGATGTGCCCACATCCTTCAAGGCGTCGGGATGGATTTCGATTCCCTTTTCGGCCGCCAGCGCAAAGAGCCAGAGGATGTTGACGGGATCTGAGGCCAGCACATCCTTCCGCTCCAGGGTAAGCCGCCCCATATCCATGGCAAAGCCGTGTGGAAGCTTCGCCATGGAAAGCCTCCTGGGCAACAGCCGGTTGAACATGCGGCCTAAGCTCGGCGCATCCTTGAGGTGCCGGGCCTCGAGACTGGCGCAGAAGATGCGCGTGAGGTTGCCCACTTCCTTGGCAATCAGGAAGTAGTGGCGCATGAAGCGCTCGACGGCCCTCAGGCCCTGCCCATGCGCCTTATAACCCAGGCGCTCGGCCAGATCGTTCTGCCGGTCGAAGGAAAGCTTATCCTCGCCGCGCCCTGCGAGAAAATGCAGGTGGCAGCGCACCGTCCAGAGAAAATCCTCGCATTTCTGGAAGCGCGCCAGTTCGGCTCTCGTGAAGACGCCGCGCTCCGCCAACTCATCCGGCGTCTGGGCATCGAAGATCGCCTTGGCAATCCAGAACAGCGTGTGAAGATCGCGAAGCCCGCCCTTGCCGTCTTTCACATCCGGCTCCACCGCATAGCGGCTCGCGCCATGTTTCAAGTGCCGCTGGTCACGTTCGGCCAGCTTGTCGGCAACGAAGGCCTTCACACCCTTCTGCATGATGTTCTTGCGATAGCGTTGCTGCAGGTCGGCAAAGAGCGCGGCATCGCCTGTGATAAGCCGCGCCTCGAGGATCGCCGTCATGATGGTGTTGTCGGATTTGGCATAGGCCAGGCAGTCGGCAACGGTGCGCGTGGCATGCCCCACCTTCTGACGCGCATCCCATAGCGCATAGAGCAGGAATTCGATGACGTTGTTGATGGCAGGTGTTGCCGTATTGGGTGTGAGGAAAAGAAGATCGATATCGGAGCCCGGCGCCAGCGTGCCGCGCCCATAGCCCCCAACCGCTATGACGGACAATCCACTGGCGGCGCCTTCGGCGGCAAGCGCCTTGGCGCTAAAGTGAAAGAGGCTGGTGATCAGATTGTCTTCCGCCGCTGCGAGATACTCCGCGCAGGCCGTGCCGCGTCCATCGCGGACGAGACCCGCTTCCGCTGTCTGGCGCACCTCGTCCAGATGCTTGCGCGCCAGTGCCGAGACCTGGTTTCTGAGCTTGAGCTTGTCACCCGTGTCGGTCGCAAGCCAACCCAGGGCTGTTGCAAAATCGGGTGGCGCTGGCGGTTGTGTAAGGCGATTGTCCATTACGCGCCTCCGCCATCCTTGAGGAGCCGCTTCAGTTCATAGAGCGCAGCTTGTGCCTCGCGCGGAGAAAGCGCATCCGGGTCCATGTTCGTCAATGCGTCACGCAAAATATCTGTCTTTGGTGCAGGCCTGCTGGGCATCGCATGGAACAGCGGTAGACCCTCAAGCAGGTCTTCCACCTGTCCGCCATCCCGGTGCTGTTCCAGTTTCGAAAGCACTTCTTGCGCGCGGGCAATGACGCCGGCCGGAAGCCCTGCACGCTTCGCCGCCTCGATGCCATAGGAGCGGTTGGCGGCGCCTTCCTTCACCTGATGCAGGAAGATCACCTCGCCATTCCATTCCTTGACCGCCATGGTCATGCAAGTGAGGCGCTGCAATCTTTCGGCAAGCGAAGTGAGCTCGTGATAATGTGTTGCAAAAAGCGCCCGCGGCTTGTTCACATCGTGCAGGTGTTCAAGCGTGGCCCAGGCAATTGAAAGCCCATCATAGGTGGCCGTGCCTCGCCCGATTTCATCGAGGATGACGAGTGATCGTTCCGTCGCCTGATTGAGGATCGCCGCCGTTTCCACCATTTCAACCATGAAGGTAGAGCGCCCCCGCGCCAGATCATCTGCCGCGCCCACCCGGCTGAAGAGCCTGTCGACAACGCCGATATGGGCAAAGCTTGCGGGAACAAATGAACCCATCTGTGCCAGCACAACGATGAGTGCGTTCTGGCGCAGGAAAGTGGACTTGCCCGCCATGTTGGGTCCGGTGAGAAGCCAGATTTCCGTGTGGTCATTTCCCAGCGTGCAGTCATTGGCCATGAAGCGTGCCTCGCCCGCCTTGGCCAGAGCCTCTTCGACAACCGAATGACGCCCGTCTTTCACAACAAAGGTCAGGCTGTCATCGACAATGGGCCGCACATAGTTCTTTTCGCGGGCCAGATGGTCGAGGGAAGACAGGCAATCAAGCTCGGCAAGGGCTGCAGCGCCGCGCGATAAGGAGCCTTGTTCGGAAATGATCCGGTGGCAGAAGTCGCCGAAGAGCTCAAGTTCGATGGCGAGCGCCCGCTCCGCCGCTTGCGCGATTTTCTGTTCAAGGCTTTGCAGCTCTTCCGTTGAAAAGCGCATGGCTCCTGCCATGGTCTGGCGATGGTGGAACTTCACCGCGCCATCCGCCTTCTGCATGTCCTCGGCCTGGGTTGCAGGCACTTCGATGTAATAGCCGAGAATGTTATTGTGCCTGATCTTGAGCGCCTTGATGCCTGTATGTGAAACATAATGCGCCTGAAGCCCGGCGATGACGCCGCGCGTTTCGTCACGCAGACGCCGCGCCTCATCCAGGCCTTCGTGAAATCCTTTGGCAATGAAGCCGCCATCCCGGGCGAGATGCGGCAGTTCTTCTGCCAGCGCCCGCACCAGCTCATGGGCAAGTGCCAGCGGCAATGCGCCCACATCTGCAACTGCTTGCCTGGCGAGCATCGGCTTTTCCGCCTCGCGCAGGCCATTGGCGATGCTGTGCGCCGTGATGATGCCATCGGCAATGGCTTTGAGATCGCGCGGGCCGCCACGCCGCGCCGTGATCCGCGCCAGCGCCCGTTCCAGATCGGGAAGGCTGCGCAGGGCTCCGCGCAGTGTGTCGCAAAAAGCTTCGTTGTCATGAAAGAAACTGACGCCATCCAACCGCAAGGTGATCTCCTGCACATTGGCAAGCGGGCGTGAAAGCAGAGCAAAGAGGCGGCGGGCACCTGCAGAGGTGATAGTGCGGTCGATGGTGGCGAGAAGGCTGCCCTCGCGATGGCCCTGCAGCGTGCGCGTGAGTTCCAGATTGTTGCGCGTGGCCGCATCGATGAGAAGGCCATGTTCCGATGCCTCCAGCCGCGGTTCGCGCAAGTAAGGCATCTGCCCCACCTGTGTCAGGCTGATGTAGTCGAGCAATGTTCCAAGCGCTGAGATTTCCGCCTTGCCGAACGTCCCGAAGCCTTCAAGCGATGCAACATTGAAATGTGTCTTGAGCCTATGTTCCGCTGCAAGGCTGTCGAAGCGGCTTGCGGGCAATGGTGAAAGGCTTGCACCACTGGCAGAGAGTGCGCGCTGCAAATTCGCATCGCTGAGCAGGGAGTCGGGAACGATCACTTCCGATGGCTGCAGCCGCGCCAGATCCGTGGAAAGTCGCGGCGCCTCCGTGGGCATGACGGCAAACTCGCCCGTCGAAATATCGGCGAAAGCCAGCGCCATGGCCCCGTGCCCTTTGAGAACTGATAGGCAGGCCAGATAGTTGCTTGTCTGCGTATCGAGCAGAGTTTCTTCGGTGAGTGTTCCCGGCGTGATGAGCCGCACCACATCACGCTTCACCACCGCTTTTGAACCGCGCCTTCTGGCCTCCGCCGGGTCTTCAAGTTGTTCGCAGATGGCCACCTTGTGACCCTGGCGGATTAGCTTCTGCAGATAGTGATCGACCGCATGGACGGGAACGCCGCACATGGGGATATCCTCGCCCAGATGCTTGCCCCGCTTGGTGAGCGCAATGGCAAGCGCCGCTGAAGCCTTCTCGGCATCGGCAAAGAACAGCTCGTAGAAATCGCCCATACGATAGAAGAGCAGAACATCCGGATGCTTCGCCTTGACGGCCAGATACTGCGCCATCATCGGCGTCATCTTGGCCTCGGCGGAAACCTTGGGCTGGGCGGGAGCGTCCATGGCCGTGATCTAGAGCAAATCCCGCCAAAGTGGAAACCGCTTTGGCGGTAAGGATTTGCTCCAACATATTGGCTGGCGCGATTCCTTTTCGCCCGGATGAATCCATCCGGGCAGGAAGCGCGCTAGCAGAAATGCCGCCCGCCATGTCAGCCGTCTTTCAATTGCGGGCTTCTTCGGGCAAAAGAGCCGAAAACAACAACTTGTGCCAGGAAACGTAATGTCAGAAGCGCCCCGCAAACCCCCCCGCCGTTTCAGCGTGACCGATGAGGAGGCCCTGCAATTCCATCAGCGCGGCAAGCCGGGAAAGCTCGAAATCACTCCGACCAAGCCCATGGCGACCCAGCGTGACTTGTCGCTGGCTTACAGCCCTGGCGTGGCTGTCCCTGTGAAGCGCATCGCCGAGAACCCTGATCTTGCCTATGACTACACCGCCAAGGGCAACATGGTGGCGGTAATTTCCAACGGTACGGCGATCTTAGGTCTAGGTGATCTGGGCGCGCTTGCCTCCAAGCCCGTGATGGAAGGCAAGGCCGTGCTCTTCAAACGCTTTGCCGATGTCGATGCGATCGATCTTGAAGTCGACACCAAGGATGTCGACGCCTTCATCGCGGCGGTGCGTTATCTCGGTCCCTCTTTTGGCGGCATCAACCTCGAAGACATCAAGGCACCGGACTGCTTTGTGATCGAGCAGCGCCTGCGCGAACTCATGGACATTCCCGTCTTCCATGACGACCAGCATGGCACGGCGATCATTGCCACGGCGGCCCTCATCAATGCCCTGCAAATCACCGGCCGTTCGCTCAAGACCATCCGCATGGTCTGCAATGGTGCCGGTGCCTCTGCCATTGCCTGCATCGAGCTGATGAAATCACTCGGCGTTCCCAACCAGAACGTCATCCTCTGCGATTCAAAGGGCGTTATTTACAAGGGCCGCACCGACGGCATGAACCAGTGGAAGTCGGCCCATGCGGTCGAGACCAAAGCCCGTTCACTCACCGATGCCATTGCGGGCGCCGATGTGTTTCTCGGCCTCTCGGCGGCAGGCGCCCTGACACCTGACATGGTTACCAGAATGGCCAAGAACCCCATTATCTTTGCCCTCGCCAATCCCGATCCGGAAATCCTGCCCGAGGAAGTGGCCACGGTGAGGAACGATGCCATCATGGCGACCGGCCGCTCCGATTATCCGAACCAGGTCAACAACGTCTTGGGCTTTCCTTACATTTTCCGCGGCGCTCTCGATGTGCGGGCCCGCACCATCAATGACGAGATGAAGCTCGCCGCCGCCAATGCGCTGGCCGAGCTCGCCCGCGAAGATGTGCCCGATGAAGTGGCCGCCGCCTATCATGGCTCGCGCCTCACATTCGGCCGGGAATATCTTATTCCCGTTCCCTTCGATCCGCGTTTGATCTCGCGCATTCCCGTGGCGGTCGCCAAGGCCGCCATGGATTCAGGTGTCGCCCGCCACCACATCGCCGATCTTGAAGGCTATGCGCAGAAACTTTCAGCACGGCTTGATCCCCTGGCGGGCACACTGCAAACCGTCTTCAACCAGGTGCGCGCTAACCCCAAGCGCGTGGTCTTCGCCGAAGGCGAAGAAGACCGTATGATCAGGGCCGCCAACGCCTTTGCTGCGGCGGGGCTTGGCCGCGCCGTCCTCATTGGCCGCGAGGCCGTCATCGAAGAAACGCTCAA
>JAIBJH010000133.1 GCA_020029455.1 Hyphomicrobiales bacterium | reverse complement strand
CATACTTGTGGCCACGAGCCCATCAGTGCGGTGGATTTCCACTTTCTCTTCCGAGAACTTGGCCTCGTAACTGTCCGGCACGGCCACCAAGGGCATATATCCGGCCGTCCATAACCTCTTGCTTGCCATGTCGCGCAGAAACACGAAGTTTCCAAAGTCATCGCAGGTGGGGTCCTCGCGCCACCTGTTGATGGAGATATTCTTCCAGGTGCTAAAGCCGCTGCCCGAGGCGGTCATCATCACGCTGTATTGGCCATTTGACAGCAGGCAGGTGGACGGGGCGGCAGTCCAGGGATCAACGGCAAGAGGCGCCGGCGGCGAACTTTCTGCCGCAGAAGCTGCATGGGTCGTGGCCGCCACGCTGAGGAGTTTCAGTGGAACTTGCCGGGGTGCACGTTCCTGCAATAACAAATCGGTCGCCCGCACCAGGGGATCACGGTGAAATTGCAAGCGTGTGCTGCCATTGCTCACGGCATTGTAGATGGCGGCAATCGTCATGCCTTGGTGATGGGCGAAGTAGGCTTTTACCAAGGCATAGGCCTCTCCTTTCCGCAACCGTGATGGCGTATAGTCGATCGCTTCGTAGAAGCCATAAGGGCCATAGGCATTGGCCTTGCGCAACGCGGCGAAATTGCTGGCTGCCGCACGCGGAGAAATCATTGCGGCAAGGCCGGTGGCATAAGGTGCGACAACCATGTTATCAGAAAGTCCATGTTTCAGGCCCAAGCCTGGCACGCCGAAATTGGAATATTGATAGGTAAAGTTCCTGTCGCGCGCTGAAAAAGCGGATTCCGAAATGCCCCATGGGATGCGGAGATTTCCGGCGTAGGCGATCTGCCGCCTGACGATCAGCCTTGCGGTCTGGTCGAGCAGGCTGCCATGGGGCATCTGCAACACAAGCAGCGGCATCAGATATTCGAACATCGAGCCGGACCACGATACGAGAGCCGCGCCGCCACTGAGCGAAGTGACCGGCCTTGCCAATCTGAACCAGTGGCGGGCGCTGAGGTCACCCTTGGCAATGGCAAGATAACTGGCAAGCGCTGCCTCCGAGGCCAGCATGTCGTAGCAGCTGCCATCGAGGGTCGAGTCCGAGGCACGGAAGCCCACTGCCATGAGTTGGCGCTGCGGATCGGCGAGGAACGCAAATTCCATCTCCAGGGCGAGGCTGCGCGCCTTGGCCGCCACTACGGATAGACGCTTGATGACTTGCGAGCGCGTCCTGTCGTCCAGCGATGCATCCTTGAACTGGCTTTCGATCGTGTTCTGCAGTGCCGATGTCCAATAGAGCACTTGCTTGGTTTTTCCCGGGTCCAGCGCCTCCACCAGTCGGTTTACTGAAGTGTGCAGGGTGCCCGCTTGAACCGCCAGTTCGATCAGCCGGACCGGTATGAGTTCGGCAGGAGTTCGGGCCTTTTGCAGCGAGGCATGAAAACTTTGGATCTGCCGCAGAACTCCTCCGGCAATTACTTTGCTGGTCTTGCTCCCGCCTTGGGCAGCCGTTGCAATTTCCTCTCGCAGGATTTCCGCACAATCACCGATCCCGTCGAGATATTCCGCATTGGCGGGAATGGCCATGGACCAGGATTGGCAAATGTTGGACAGCGCAATGAGGTGGCCCGCGAAGTTTCCACTGTCAACGGTCGAAACATAGCGTGGTTCAAGCGGGGTCAGGCTTCGCGTGTCGTACCAATTGAAAAGATGGCCTCGGTATCGCTCCATCCTGTCAATGGTTGCGAGCGTCGCCTCGATGCGGATCAGTGCGTCATCAAGCCCGAGCCAGCCAAAATCCCGGGCATTCACCGTCGCAAGCAGATAAAGTCCAATGTTCGTTGGCGACGTCCGGTGCGCCACCACCGGCGCGGGGTCCTCCTGGAAATTGTCAGGGGGCAGCATGTTGTCTTCGGCCGTGACAAAGGTCTCGAAGAAGGTCCAAGTCCTTCTCGCCACCACGCGAAGCGCCAATCGGTCTTGCGGTGAACCAGCAAGTTCATCTGTCGCCAGTTTCGGTTTGCTGATGGCCCATGCAATGGCTGGAGCGGCTAACCATAAGGCCGCAAACGGCAGCGCTACTGCCGCAACGCCATTCTGCCGCCATGCGGCAAATGCAAAGACGGCCAAGGCAACAACGACGCTCGGCGCCATCAGCGCATAGTGATCACGAAGACCCGGCCTGATGGTCGACTGAACCTGAGCTGCGGTCGTCCACTCCAGCAAGTTCCTTCGGCTGACATAAAGGCGATAGAGCGTGCGTGCGATGGCATCCACTACCAGGCTTGCCTGGTGGGCGAGAAAAGTCAGGTTTGCGGTGGTGATGATAAGGGCCTGCGCTGTCTCACTGGCTACAAGGCCGATCTGGCTCCTGGCTGTTTCCTCCGCAGGACGCAGATGCGAGCCCGAATACATTGGAATGAAGGCTGGCAAAAACATGACCAGCACCAAGAAGGCAGTCCAAGCCGCTGCCGGTGCAAATGGCAGCGACAGCCAGGCCACAATCAACGACGCAAAGGCAAAGACCGGCACGAGGGAGCGCCGCAAATTATCCAGCATTTTCCAGAGGCCGACAGCGGGAATGGCCTTCCGGCCCCGCCGCGATACGGTCTTCAAACTGCCGGCAATCCAGGGGAGCAATTGCCAATCGCCGCGCACCCAGCGGTGTTGGCGCGCGCAGGCAACGGCGTAGCGTTCCGGAAATTCCTCGACAACCTCAATGTCCGAGACAAGTGCAGTACGTGCAAATATGCCTTCAAAAAGGTCGTGGCTGAGCATTGCATTCTCAGGAACCCGATTGGCCAGCGCAGCTTCGAATGCATCAATGTCGTAGATTCCCTTGCCTGCATAAGAGCCTTCGCCGAACAAATCCTGATAGACATCGGACGTCGCAAAAACATAAGGGTCCGTTCCGCGGCGCGTGGAAAATATCGACTGAAAGATTGTGCCGTAGTCGTCAACCGGAAGCGTGGGCGTCACGCGAGGCTGCAACAAGCCATAACCATGGGTGACGCGGCCTTGCTCCTTGTCGAAGAACGGACGATTGAGTGGATGCGCCAGCTTGCCGACCAGCCTACGCGCCGCGCTGCGGGGCAGCTTCGTGTCAGCATCAAGGGTTAGGACAAAGCAGAAATCGGCGGGAAGCTTTCCACCCACCACCATGAAGCTCGTATCCGTCGCTCCGCGAAGAAGTCTGTTGAGTTCAACAAGCTTGCCGCGCTTGCGCTCCCATCCCATCCATCTGTCCTGCACTTCGTTCCGACGCCTTGCGCGATGGAGCAGCAGAAAACGGCCATCAGCATATTTCTCATTGAGACGATGAATTCCATTGAGCGCTACAGACAAAAGTTCGCCATCATTGGGCACATGCTCGGTTGCCGCATCGGTCCAGTCGGTGACAAGCGCGAAGTACAGCTCCCCGTCCGGGTTCGCGAGATGATGAACTTCCAGCCGCTCGACCAGCTCGTCGATTTCCTCGGTGCTGGCAAGCAATGCGGGAACGGCGACGAGTGTGCGGAATTCCGTAGAGACACCATTGCGCAGCGCCAACGCAGGCAACACCACGGGGCGCAGGACATGCGTCACCGTAAAGTTGGTCAGTGATATTGCCACTTCAATGACGGGAACCACGCTGATTGCGGCGAGCAGCAAGAGCAAGGGAACCGAAACTTGCGTTGCAGCAAGTGGCCAGAGGCCAACTAAGAGACAGACAAAAGTGATTGCGGCAACGGCGGTGATATAGCCGCCAAGGCCGGCCTTGCGGATTGCTTCTGAAATCCTCCGGCCTAGTGAGCGCCTGTAAGTGATTCCTGCCTCAAAAGCGCTGCGGCCCTGCCCAATGAGATGGTAGCCGGGATCACCGGCCGTGGCAGCCTCGTTTTCCTGTACGTCACAAGCATTCAACACTTTTTTTGTAATCGTGAGTTCATCGAACTTCGAATGCCGAGACAGGTCTTCGATTGCGCTTCGGTAGCTGTTGCGGGTGCGGAAATCCATTTCTGGATAAGCTGGATGGGCCGCCAGCAGCTTATCCACCAAGCTGACGTGATCAAACCACTCCTCCCATGCATAGTCCGAGATGTGGCGCAGGCTCGTTACCAAATTGCGCATGGTGACGTTGGCAGCAGCCTGGCGGCTGTGCCCTTCGGCGACTGCACTGTCGAACTCCAGGCCAAGTGCATGAACAGTGATGCGGATGGCGTCAATGACGGCTGAATCGATCGTGTCTTGGTCGCGCAAACGCTTGATCAATTGCACCGCGAAGGCTAGTTTCGCATGCTCCGCCATCTCAGCTTCAAGAGCCCTGCGCAGGTCCACAAGGTTCAATTTTCCTTCGAGAAGTTTCTCGGCAAGTTCATCTGCGGCAGCCCGCGCCCGCCGCGATTCTATCGTGCGGCGCGAAATTCGGGTGAGGTTCTCAATCAGCACAAGACGCAAGCTGATTGCGGTTGCCCATAGTTCGCCGATCGTGAGGGGTTGAACCTCCTGGTATGCATTGACGAAATCCGTCAAAACGTGACCGTCAAAGCGGCTGTCGCTGTGGGCGACAAAGGCCCAGGCAATTCCAAAAATGCGGGGGTGACCCACCAACGGGCCTGCCGAGAGCTTGGGAAGTTGGCGATAATAGCCCGGCGGCAAGTCGATGGTCGCCTGGCGCACATGTTGTTCTATAAGATAATAGTTGTCGACCAGCCACTCCGCTGCTGGCGTAATGGGCTGGCCTGCCGCCACTGCTCCGCAGAGCTCCGCATAGCAGTCCGACAATGATCGCGCGTCGTCCTGCAATCGTGTCACGACAGAAGTGACCAGAATTACATTGTGGCATACAGGCTGAGATTGCGCCAGGCTTGCAGCATGTTCGCGAAATCGCTCCAGTCCGAACAACTCCGCCCGGATTGGCTGGCCATCATTCCAAACATCAGCTTCCTGCCGAAATGGCCATCCAAATCCATGCTGCATTTTCATCCAAACTTCAAAGACATGACTGAAAAGGGCCTATGCCCTGGAAGGTGAAACTCAACGCTCAACAGGCCGAAAAGTTCCAAGCGCTGGCAAGATGCGCGTACGCCTGTCATCGTCTCAATACTCTGCAAACTTGAGTATGTAGTGATCGAGGCCGAAAGCACCTGCGTGTTTTGAATTCACACCCGGCGACAGCAGCCGCACTTGCTCTATGTGGTCTGAGCTGGAGAATTTTTGCAGAAGGAGGGCAGCATCATTGTGCTGCCATCCATATGTCTGACTATAAAGTCCGCAAATCCTAAAGTCCACGAATCCATGTGTCGACTTCAGTGCGCACCTGATCCTTGGCAAAGCCATAGCGATTTTGCAGCACGCCTTCCAATTCCTCGCGATGCCCCTCAATGACATCAAGATCATCGTCCGTGAGCCTGCCCCATTGCTGCTTGGCCTTGCCCTTGATTTCCTTCCAGTTCCCTTCAATGCGATCCCAGTTCATTTGCATCTCCTCTTGGTTAGCAGAGGCAAAGGCCTCGGTTCCAATAGAACGGACTTCAAGGAGTAGGGTTCCGGGATTAGGGCTATTTTTACCCCTAGGCAGGCCATCAAACCAACTAGAATCCCCAATGAATCAAATGGTTCCGCCCCTGCCCCAAAAAAAGGCGCAGAATGGAACTATTGTTCCATGACAATCTTTAGTTAGAAGATTGCGGCTAAGTGGGAACCTAAGACGGGCGTTCTGTCTTCCGGGGGTAATCGATGAAAAGCATAAAACAGAGGACCCAGAATAAGGGTAAAGATTTGAACCTGGAAAAGTCAAAAATCACAAATCCGAAACCTGAGATCTATGATTTGATCGCAAAACGGCTCCGGGGTTATTTCGAGGACGTGGCCAGCCAGCCAGTGCCTAGCCGCTTTGTTGAACTGCTCAATGAGCTGGAAGCGAAGGCTCCCGGCAAGAAGCGCAATTGACGGCATTGAGGCCCAGGACCGCCAATGGTGCCCAACAGCAAGCCCATCCCAGATACATTTCGGGAAGACCTTATCGCCGCCATACCCGGCCTGAGGGCATTCGCGATGTCCCTCTCGGCACGCAGCGACGCGGCCGACGACCTGGTTCAAGAGACTTTGATGAAGGCCTGGAAGCATCATGAAAGCTTCCAAATAGGCACCAACATGCGGGCCTGGCTATACACCATCCTGCGCAACGAATTCTACACGCACCTGCGTAAGCGCAAGCGCGAAGTGGAAGACGTGGATGAAAAATATTCCAGCCGTGCCAGTGTTGCCGCGGAACAGGAAGGTCACTTGCACATGGCCGATGTTCGCAACGCACTGGCCAAGCTGCCCGACGATCAGAGGGAAGCGATCGTCCTTGTGGGAGCGTCGGGCTGTTCTTATGAGGAGGCTGCCCAGATCTGCGGCGTTGCAGTTGGAACAATCAAGAGCAGGGTAAACCGTGCGCGTAGCAAACTTGCCGTGCTTTTGGGTGAGCCAGAGAATAGCGGGCAGTCTGATACTATCGCGTTGAATCCGGCCAGCACAGATCAAGCATCAACCGATGATCACCCCTAGACCGTTTGCCGTCATTCAGCGGTAGGTGATTTGCCTCAGCCACACGCTGCGTTCACGAGGTCTATCAGCATCACTAGGAGGAGAATTCAGATGATCAGGTTCAAAATGGGAATAGCGGCTGCGGCACTCATCGTAACGACAGGGCTGGCATATGCCCAGGAGAGCACGACACCAGCACCCGCTCAGGATCAAAGCGCTTGCCCCGCGCCTGGCTCGGTTCCTGAGGCAGAGTTGCCGGCGAACTGCAAGGTGACCAGCACAACTGAGCAGCCCAAAATCGATTCTGACGCGGCAGCTACTACTGCGCCTGCGCAGGACGGAGCCACGGGAACGATGGCACCGGTTGACCAGAACGCAGCCACAACGAAACCGGCTGATGCCCAAGACTTGGCAAAGCTGAAGTCTGACAGTGCCTTCTTAGCTTCGCGCTTCATTGGCCAAATCGTCTATTCTGCGGCCGATGAGAATGTCGGCGAAATCAACGACCTCGTGGTCGGCGAGGACTGAAAATCTCCAGGACAAGGGCATGGCAACCTCCGCGGCGAGTTTCCTGTATGGAATAAATCTTTCCTTACTGTACCCGGCTTTCGCGGGCTTGCAAGATGGATTCAGATTGGATGCCAACAGCCGCTCTCGGGCGAACGCAAACGCGATTCGCGCAGAACCGGAAATCAGACGGTGACGATACGCAACCGCTGCACCCGGCCAAGGAAAGCGGGTGCGGCCATGTCATTGGGAATAAAGGGATTTTGAATAAAAAGCCTATATCTTGAAAATAGTCCTTGACACCGCGCTGTGAAA
>JAIBJH010000132.1 GCA_020029455.1 Hyphomicrobiales bacterium | reverse complement strand
CATCGAACATGACAAGCAGGAGATAGCCCGGCCCCTTTTCCTTGAGGCGCGTCCGCACATCCTTGTGGCGCAGGAGATAATTGTTCACATCCTCGATGGAGCGGAATTCATGGGGCCCATGCTCGCGCGGCACGAAAATCTTCGGGTGCGTGCCGTCAAAACTGTCGAAGAAATTGATGTAGTCGAAATTGTTGATCCAGCGGCCGAGTCCCAGAATGTTGTAGGGCGTGGGCGACAGGAAGGTGATGGGCGTTTTGTTCTTCCGGAAGAAGGCATAGATGTCCGAGAGGCTTCTCAGCTTCGGTTTCGAAACGCGCTTCCCCATAGAACTTGCCCCGTTTTTTCGCATGTGAGCGCAAAACGGGAAGGGTGGCAAGGCGCGTGTGCAGCGTTCAACCCCGGGCTTTCCGGCGCGAAAGGATGTAGCGCAAGACTCCCGCATCGGCGCTGCGCAAAGCCCCTTCAAGATAACCCTGCAAGGGCCCGCCGCTTGCTTCGCCGATTGTTGTCCAGCGAGCCGCGCCCTCGTGGATGGCAAGATGGGCCAATTCACCGGGCCGGAGCGAGCCGGAATAACTCATGGGCGCGTCCGACCGCTCCACCCCAACATAGAGTTCACTGAGGTCCGGCAAGATGCGGTCCAGGGCCATCAGCACCTGGCCGGCCATGAGGACTGCGGCCGCTCGCCCTGCAGGCAATGGGCCGGTCAAGACCGTAAGCAAGCCCGCGCCGCCTTGGCCGGTGCTGGATGGCCAGATCTGCTCGCCCGTGTCAGTGAGCACTATTCCTGCATAACGATAGCGCTCGTGGAATCCGGGCTCGAACTTGAGGTGAAGCTTCGTGCCATCGGCATAGCTCGTCATGCCGGCCTCATCGATGGCGTGCTGCGACAAACCTTCAACCTCCACCTTGATATCCGTGAGGCGGTGCAAGGGTGCCGCAAAGAACAAGTGCCGGGCCGAACGGCGAAGTGTGCCGCTCTTGTTGCTTGCCTCCACAACCACGCGATCATTTTCCTCCGCGATGCGCTGGACCGTAGCGCCGTAGAGAACCTGGGCGTGAATTTCCTCTTCCATCCGCGCCGTGATCTGCGCCACGCCGTGAGGAACGGTGTAGGCTTCATCCACATTGTGGATCAGCTTGAAATGGGGCGACTGCAAATCAATTTTCAGATAGTCGAACAGCACATGCAGGTTGAGGTTACCGATCTCATGGCCGTATTCGCTCCAGAAGAACGACTTGAGAATGCTGCGCAATATGGGACCCGCTTCCACCCGCTTGAGATAGGCGGCAATGCTCTCGTCGATGAAGCGCGGATTGGTGTCGCGCTCAAGATCGCTTCGCCAGAAATCCTGGTCGGCAAGCATGGCGTTGATGGCGCTGCGGCTCTCATCGAAGATCAGCCGGTCAAAATCTTGCTGGTCGTAGAGCACGCCCCGCACAAGATAGTTCATGCTGTCCATGCCGCGCTTGAGACGCCGCACATAGCGGATGCCGAAACTGTCCATCAGGCGCAAGGCAAGCGTATCCGTTGAATTGATCAGGTTGGCCCCGTCATCAATAGTAAGGCCAAGCCGCGTCTGCTTTTCGGGCCTCGACTTCACCCGCCCGCCTGCGCCCGCCTCCGCTTCAAAGACGATGACCGAATATCCCGCCCTCTGCAGCCGCCATGCGGCATAGAGCCCGGCAATGCCGGCTCCTACGACGATCGCATCAGCATCTGCGGGCCGGTTATCCGGGTTGTGATTGTGCTGCCGAGGCATGGCGGCAGACTGGCGCAAAGTATGCCAGACCGCAAATCAAGAGCATCTGACAGGTAAATGACTAAGCTACCTTTTGCGCCTGCATGTCCTTTGCATCAATGCCCGCCACCTGAACCGGCTTCTTCATGGCGTCACGGCGGAAGGGTTCGCCCAGTTCCTGGTTGATCATGGCCTCGATGAGCGTCGTCTTCTTGTGCTTCATCTGGTCCTCAATGGCCTTGTGCAGCGCCGCCGTCAGCTCATCCATGGTGCGCGCCACCACACCCTGCAGCCCGCAGGCCTTGGCGATGCCGGCATATGAGACATCGGTGTCGAGCTCTGTGCCGACGAAGTTGTCATCATACCACAGCGTCGAATTGCGCTTCTCCGCCCCCCACTGGTAGTTGCGGAACACGATCATGGTGATGGCGGGCCATTCCTTGCGGCCGATCGCTGTGAGTTCAGTCACCGCAATGCCGAAGGCACCGTCACCCGCAAAGCCAACAACCGGAACATCGGGACAACCAATCTTGGCGCCAACAATGGAAGGCAAGCCATAGCCGCAGGGGCCGAAAAGTCCCGGTGCCAAATATTTTCGGCCCTCATCAAAAGTTGGGTACGCATTGCCGATGGCGCAATTGTTGCCGATGTCGGAAGAGATGATGGCATTGCGTGGCAGCGCTGATTGAACGGCGCGCCAGGCCATGCGCGGGCTCATCCAGTCAGGCTTGGCTTTGCGCGCCCGCTCATTCCAGGTGGTGCCCGGATCATCATTCTCGTGATCCATGGAGGAAAGCTGCTGCGCCCAGCGTGACTTGGTGGTGGCGATCAGGTCCTTGCGCTCCTTTCGTCCGACATCACCCGCTGTTGGCGAAAGTTTCCTGAGAATGCTCTCCGCCACTTTCCTGGCATCGCCGACAATGCCGACGGCAACCTTCTTGGTGAGACCGATGCGCGCCGGATTGATATCGATCTGAATGATCTTGGCATTCTTCGGCCAATAGTCGAGGCCGTAGCCCGGAAGCGTGGAGAACGGATTGAGCCGTGTGCCCAATGCCAACACCACATCAGCCTGTGAAATCAACTCCATGCCCGCCTTGTTGCCATTGTAACCAAGCGGCCCTGCAAACAAAGGATGCGTGCCGGGGAAAGCGTCATTGTGCTGGTAGCCCACGCACACCGCCGCATCGAGACGTTCGGCAAGCGCCTTCGAGGCAGGGATTGCATTGCCCAACACCACGCCAGCACCATTGAGCATCACCGGGAATTTAGCTTCGTTCAAAAGCTTCGCCGCCTGTGCAATCGCCTCTTCGCCACCGGAGGGACGCTCGAACTCCACGATGGCCGGCAGTTCGATATCGACAACTTGCGTGAAGTAGTCACGCGGCATGTTGATCTGCGCTGGAGCGGAGTGCCGCTTGGCATTCATGATCACCCGGTTTAAAACTTCCGCCACACGCGAAGGATCGCGCACCTCTTCCTGGTAACACACCATGTCCTTGAACAGCGCCATCTGTTCCACTTCCTGGAAGCCGCCCTGGCCGATGGTCTTGTTGGCGGCCTGCGGCGTCACCAGCAGCAGCGGCGTGTGGTTCCAGTAAGCGGTTTTGACGGCTGTGACGAAATTAGTGATGCCGGGACCGTTCTGGGCAATCATCATCGCCATCTTGCCGGAAGCACGGGTGTAGCCATCGGCCATCATGCCGCCCGAGCCTTCATGGGCACAGTCCCAGAAGGTGATGCCCGCCCTGGGGAAGAGATCCGAGATCGGCATGAAGGCCGAGCCGATAATGCCAAAGGCGTGGGCGATGCCATGCATCTGCAAGACTTTCACAAAGGCTTCTTCGGTGGTCATTTTCATGGGGGCGAACTCCGGATTTGCGTCGCTTGGTATTAGCGCAAATCTGGCACCACACTAGGTCCAGTTGGCAGCGGCCATGCGCCTCAGACGCCGGGCTTCACCAAACCGGCATGGCCCATGGCACTGGCAATCAGCGAGGCATCCTGGACCGAAATTTCAAAAAGCCCGAAGCGGAATCGGTAGCCCCAGTGCTTTTCGCCCTTCGTAAACGACAGTTGCTCCAGCAAGGGCAGGATGGGTGCCGGCTTCACGTCAAGCCACAGAACGTTGCGCCTGTAGGGGCGAAAGCCATCGCCCATGTCTCCTTGATAGGGCTCTCCCATCTTGATGGTTCCCAAAACCGTGAAAGCCTTCAGGCTCTCTCTGCCGCCAAATTCCACAACCGGCGAATAGTAGGTGATGACATCGCCCGGGTGGAGACGCCTGAGCGGCGCCTCCTTGCCATGATTGACCTGCATGAAGCCACCGGCCTTGCCCCGGGCAACATGGTTCGCCGCCGCCACGCCAACCCAGAAGCGCTGTCCGTTCATGGTGACGCGAACACCCGCAGACGATGACCATCCGGATCTTCAGCTGTGAAAGTGTAACCAAAATCCATCTGCTCCGGCTCCTGCACGATCTTAATGCCAGCCGACTTCCAGGCTTTGTGGCGCGCATCAACATCGGCACTTGAGCCGAGATGGAATCCGATTTCGCTGCCGCCACCCAAAACGGTCGCTTTGGGTGCCACGCCATCGCGCTTCCAGAATCCCGCAACCGTTTTCTCGTTCAGCGGAAACATGGCAAAACCGGCAGAGGCCTCGATGGGCTCGGCGGCCAATGCCTTCCGGTAGAATTCCACCGAGGCCATGGGGCTGTCGACATAGAAAAGCATCATGTGTGAAGGTTGCATTGATTTTTTCCTTTCGCACGCTCCTATAGCGAAAGGATTTGTTAGCACCTGTCAGCAGCGGCCTGGGCCCGTTTGCCTAAACTTTCACCCGCATGCCTTTGCCTTCAGGATCATAGGGCGATGGCGCAATGACGCGGGCCTTCCGCTCCTTGCCAACGACGTGCACAAGCAATTCCGTTCCAACTGCCGCCGCATCGCGATCAATCAGCGCCAAAGCAAGGCTCTTCTTTACCGTGTGTCCGTATCCGCCCGATGTGACATAGCCCACGCGCTTTCCTTCGCGCCACACCGGCTCATAGCCGGAGGCATCGGCATCTGCGGCATCAACCTCGAGCGTTGCCAGCACAGTCTTCGCTCCTGCCTGCTTTTCAACGAGGGCCGGCGCACGCCCGATAAAATCCGGTTTGGAAAAATCGATGAAGCGGTCAAGCCCGGTCATGCCAGGCGTGTAGCCCTGGCGGAATTCATAGGTCCAGATGCCGAAGCTCTTCTCAAGCCGGAGCGACAGCATGGCATTGAAGCCCACTTCCACAAGACCTAACCCCTCTCCTGCCGCAAGCAAGGTCTTGCGCAACGTCGCGTGTTCGGCGGCACGGCAATTGATTTCATAGCCAAGCTCACCAACGACCGAGAGTCGCGCCACCTTGCAGCGCAAGAGTCCCACATCAATCGCCCTGCAGCCAAGCAAAGGCAGCGCCACACCCGAAACATCATCCGCCGTCACGCGCGAAAGCAACTTGTGCGCATTGGGTCCTGAAATTGAAAAACCCTGCACATCATCGGAAATGTCGCGCACCGCAACACCCGGCTTCAATTGGTCATGGAACCAGCGCATGTGCCATTCGCGCAAATAATAGGAACCCATGATCCACCAGGTGCCGCCGCCCCAGTTGAACAACGTGAGATCGCCCTTCAATCTTCCATCCGGCGCGAGCATCGGCGCAAGCCGCGCCCGCCCCGGCCCCGGCAGCTTGCAGGCAAAGACGCGGGTTAGCCATTGCGCCGCGTTCTCACCTGTCACCTCGTAGCGTGAGAAAGCGGAGATATCGATCATGCCGACACCCTCCCGGAGCTTGCGGCATTCATTGCCGACAATGTCGAAGGCATTGGAGCGCCGCAGCGTCGGAACTTCCTCAAATCCAGGCGGCGCAAAATAGAGTGGGACTTCGAGGCCAAAGGAAATGCCCCACTTGCAACCCGCTTCCGACATGTCGGCATGGGCGCCTGATGTTTTCAGAGGACGGCCCGCCCACAATTGCTCATTGGGATAGGACATGACGAAGCGCCTGGAATAGAACTGCCCCGTCATCTGGCGGATATATTCGCGGTTGGAAGCGTAAGCACCATAGCGCGCATTATCCATGCCATAGATATCGGCGCGCGGTTCGCCTTCCACCATCCATTCGGCCAGCGACTTGCCGACACCGCCGCCTTGCAAGAAGCCCGCCATCACCCCGCAGGCGAGCCAATAGTTCTTCTTGCCCCGCACCGGCCCCACCAGCGGATTGCCATCGGGCGAAAAGGTGAAGGCGCCATTGACCCAGCGCCGGATGCCGACGCGGTTCAACACCGGAAAGCGCTCGAAGGCGAAGGCAAGCTCGTTGGAGATGCGATCCACATCTTCCTGGATCAAGTCGAAGCCATAGTCCCAGGGCGCGCCATCCATGTTCCAGTGCTTGAAGCCTTGCTCATAGATGCCGAGCAGCATGCCCTTCTGCTCCTGGCGCACATAGGTGAAGCCCTCGAGATCGACGATGAAGGGAATCTCCTTCTTGAACTCGATCAGTTCCGGAATAGGCTCGGTGACGAGATAGTGATGCTCCATGGGCGTCACCGGAAGTTCAAGGCCCACCATGCGCCCCACCTGCTTGGCCCAGAGGCCGGCGGCATTGACCACATGATCGGCGGTCACAGTGCCCTTCTCGGTCACCACCTGCCAAGAACCATCGGGCTTCTGGTTCAGTTCGACAACGCGATTATGCTCGACAATTTCCGCGCCGCGAAGCTTCGCCGCCTTGGCATAGGCATGAACCGTTCCCGCAGGATCGATATAGCCCTCGCGCGCCGCATAGAGCCCGCCCAGAACGCCATCCACATTCATGATCGGGCAGGCCGCCTTCATTTCTTCCGGCGTTACGAGCCAGACATCCTCGATGCCCATGGTCTGGAACACACGGTAGGAAGCCTGCAACCATTCCCAGCGCTCCGGCGCGGAGGCGACAGAATAGCCACCCGTCATATGCATGCCGACGCTCTGGCCCGATTCCTTTTCAATCTCGCTGAGAAGGTCAATGGTGTAGGCCTGCAGTGCCGCAATGTTAGGATCGGCATTGAGGGCATGAAAGCCGCCCGCCGCATGCCAGCTTGAACCGGAGGTGAGGATGTTGCGTTCAATGAGCAGCGTATCGCTCCAGCCCATCTTGGCCAGGTGATAGAGCACCGATGCGCCCACCACGCCGCCGCCGATCACCACCACCCTGTAATGCGATTTCATCCGCGCTTCCCTGATTTTCTTCCAGCAGGTTAGGCGAGGCGTGGCCGCAATCAAGCGCGTGAGCGCCCTCCTGTCATGCAATTGCGAACCGGGACGGGACTGTGTATGGAAACGGCATCAGCGCCCGTAGCTCAGCAGGATAGAGCACAGGTTTCCTAAACCTGGGGTCACAGGTTCGAATCCTGTCGGGCGCGCCATTCCTACATAGTGAAATTAGTCCTTGACACCGCGCGGTGAAAATGCTACTTCTCGCTACATTCCACCAGTGGGCCGGGATTTCCGGCCCTTTTTCTTTTCCCCGCAATAGTCTTGAGAAGCTCACGAAGACGACGCGGGGGTGACCTATTGGGTCGAGTGAATCGC
>JAIBJH010000131.1 GCA_020029455.1 Hyphomicrobiales bacterium | reverse complement strand
GCCGTTCAACGCGGCCAGGCACTTCATCTTCCCATTGCCAGCACACCTCAAATTTGCTTGGGGAGCTTCCTCGCCGCATGACTGACACGGACAAGCCATACCAATTGATCAATGCCCTGCCCGACGGCGCCATCGTCGTGGATGCGGCGGGCCTGATCATGGCCGCGAACGCACTTGCCGAAGACGCGTTGGGCCTGAAGCTTCCAGGCGTCAATGTCACGGCCGTCTTGCGCAACACGGCCTTCTCCGAGGCCCTTGCCCAGGCCCGCGAAGACGGTTCACCGCAAACCGTCGATATTGAAGTGCGGGGGCGGACGCCGCGCCAGCTCAGCGCCCATCTCGCACCCATGGGCAAGGACGGTGAGGTTCTGATCCTGCTGCGCGATTTGACGCGCGAACAGGCCATCGAGAAAATGCGCTCGGACTTTGTTGCCAACGCCTCCCATGAGATGAGGACGCCCCTTGCCTCCATCATGGGCACCATCGAAACCCTGCAGGGCGCCGCCAAGAACGACGCCAAGGCCCGCGACATGTTTCTCGAAACCATGCTTGGCCAGGCGCGGCGCATGAAGCGCCTGATCGATGATCTCCTGACCCTGAGCCGCATTGAACTCAACGAACATGTAAGGCCGAACGCAAAGGTGTCTCTTGTCGATGTGGCGCGGCAGGCGAAGAGCAATCTTTCAAGCCTTGCCAAGGAGGCAAAGGTTTCAGTTGAGATAGCAAGCACCAGTGCGGTTGAGGTGGCGGGTGATGCCGAAGAACTGCTGCAAGTCGTGCAGAATCTGCTTGAGAACGCCATCAAATATGGCGGGTCCGGCGGACGCGTCGAGATCTCATGTGAACAGACCGGCAGGGATGGCACGCTTTCGGTGCGCGATTTCGGCAAGGGCATCGCGGAGGTGCACATCCCGCGGCTGACGGAACGCTTCTACCGCGTCAATACACAGGAGAGCCGCCAGCGCGGCGGCACGGGGCTTGGGCTCGCAATCGTCAAGCATATCATGCTGCGCCATCGCGGACGCCTCGACATTGACTCTGACCTGGGTCAGGGCAGCGCTTTTTCTGTGTCGATTCCTCTATATAATTCATAAGGTTGAGTTGTCATCAAACTGTGATCCAGATGTCGCATGGAGATCATGCGGCGGGCCTATTCGGCTGCCTGTCAAACAGGAGGTTTGAAACATGACACGCATCATTCTTGGCCTTGCGGCCGCAGTATCGCTGAGCGCCCTTGCCGCCACGCCCGCCCTGGCGCGCGACCAGATCCGCATTGTCGGATCATCGACGGTTTATCCCTTCACCACTGCCGTTGCCGAAAGCTTCGGCAAGGCTTCCGGTATGAAGACGCCGGTGGTTGAATCGACCGGCACCGGCGGCGGCTTCAAGCTGTTCTGCGCCGGCGTTGGCGACGAGCACCCGGACATCACCAATGCCTCTCGCGCCATCAAGAAATCCGAATTCGAAGCCTGCCAGAAGAATGGCGTTACCGACATTGTCGAGATCAAGGTCGGCTTTGACGGCCTCACCATCGCCAACTCGGCATCAGGCCCCGATGCGAGCTTCACCAAGCAGCAGGTCTTCATGGCGCTTGCCAAGCAGATCCCCGACAAGGACGGCAAGCTCATCGACAATCCCTACAAGATGTGGAACGAGATCGATCCTTCGCTTCCCGCCGAAAAGATTGAAGTCCTCGGTCCTCCTCCGACATCCGGCACGCGTGACTCCTTTGCCGAACTGGTGATGGAAAAGGGTGCCGAGAAATTTGAAAGCCTCGCTGCCTTGAAGAAGGCGGATGCCAAGGCCTTCGAAACCGTGTGGAAGACCATCCGCACCGACGGCGCCTATGTGGAAGCCGGCGAGAATGACAACCTGATCGTCCAGAAGCTCGAGGCCAACCCGCAGGCCTTTGGCGTCTTCGGCTTTTCTTTCCTCGAAGCCAATGAAGGCAAGATCAAGGGCGCCAAGGTTGAAGGCATGGCGCCATCCTTTGAAACCGTCTCCAGCGGTGAATACAAGGTCGCCCGCCCGCTCTTCATCTATGTGAAGAAGCAGCATGTGGGCCAGGTGCCCGGCATGACCGAGTTCCTCGGCGAATACACCTCGGCGAAAGCCATGGGTGATGATGGCTATCTGGCCGACAAGGGCCTGATCCCGCTTCCTGCCGACCAGGCTGCCTCCAGCGCCGCCGTCGTCAAGGAGATGTCTACGCTGACCGCAGACAAGGTAATGTAACGTCTGTGGTGTTCAGGGGTGGTTTCTGCGGATGTACCAGAGCCGCCCCTGAAAACTGTTCCTGACCAACATTTTGATTGAGTGATTTGGTAGCACATGAGCGCCACGCTGACCCTGTCCAGGCCTAACCGCAAGCTTCGCCGCCAGATCGAAGCGGTGGTGCTTGTGCTCTTGGCCTGCGCCTCTGGGGTGGCGGTCTTGACCACCATCGGTATCGTGCTTTCGGTCGTCTACGAGAGCCTGCGCTTCTTTTCGGAAGTGCCGGTCTGGAAATTCCTCTTCGGCACCGAATGGGCTCCGACCGCAGAACCCGGAGCCTTCGGCATCATTCCGCTTCTCGGCGGCACCTTGCTGATTACTTTGATAGCAATTCTTGTCGCTGGCCCCCTCGGGCTTTTGTCCGCTGTCTATCTTGCCGAATATGCCAATCTCAAGGCCCGCCGCATCATCAAGCCGGTGCTTGAATTGCTGGCCGGCATTCCAACCGTGGTCCTTGGCTTCTTTGCCGCCCTCACCGTGGCACCCTTCATCCGCCGCGCAGGCGAAGCGTTTGGTTTGTCCGTTGCCTCTGAATCGGCCCTCGCCGCGGGCCTTGTCATGGGCATGATGATTGTGCCCCTCATTTCTTCTCTCTCCGATGACATCATCAATGCCGTGCCGCAGTCCTTGCGCGATGGTTCTTACGCACTTGGAGCCACGCAATCGGAAACCATCAAGAAGGTAGTGCTGCCTGCAGCCTTGCCGGGCATAGTATCGGCCTTCATTCTCGCCACTTCGCGCGCCATCGGCGAAACCATGATCGTTGTCATGGCGGCGGGCCTTGCCGCCAACCTGACTTTCAATCCCCTTGCTGCCGTCACCACTGTCACGGTGCAGATCGCCGCGCTCTTGGTGGGCGATCAGGAATTCGATTCCGCCAAGACGCTGTCTGCCTTTGCCCTGGGGCTCATCCTCTTCATCATCACACTTGCCCTCAATGTCGTGGCTCTGCGCGTCGTTCGCAAATACCGGGAAGCCTATGAATAGCTCCGACCTCACAGCCAAGAGACGCAGCGCCGAGCGGCGCTTCAAATACTATGGTCTCGCGGCCATCGCCGTGACGGTAATTTTCCTGGCCATCCTGATCCTTGATATCGTCGTCAAGGCACTTCCCGCCTTCACGGTGAACCAGCTCGTGCTGCCGGTCACAATCGATGCCACGAAGGTTGATGCTTCCAATCCCGCCGCAGGTGATTTTCCGGCGCTGCTGAAGGAGACCCTGGCCAAGGAATTTCCGGATGTGCAATCACGTGGCGACAAGAAGAAGCTCAATGCGCTTCTTTCAGCCCGCGCCGCAGACGGTCTGCAGGAACAGGTGGCGAGCGATCCCTCCCTCATCGGCAAGACCATAGCAGTTCCCATATCGCTCTCATCCGGTGCCGACCTCCATCTCAAGGGATTCACCGATGCACAGCTTGATGAAAAGCAGGCGGCCTGGCTTGCCGCGCTCAAGGACAAGGGTTTCATACAGCACGGCTTTGCCTGGTCCTTTTTCACGCAAGGAGATTCCCGCGAACCTGAAAGCGCCGGTATCAAGGGCGCGCTCATTGGCTCTATCCTGGTGATCTGCGTCACCTTGATGTTTGCCCTGCCCCTTGGTGTCGCCGCAGCTCTCTACCTTGAGGAGTTTGCACCGAAGAACAGGATGACCGATCTCATCGAGGTCAACATCAACAATCTCGCTGCCGTGCCCTCGATCATCTTCGGCCTGTTGGGGCTTGCCGTCTTCCTCAACGGCTTTGGCCTGCCGCGCTCAACCGCCCTTGTGGGTGGCTTGGTGCTGGCTTTGCTTGTCTTACCCACCATCATCATCGCCTCTAGAGCTGCCATCCGCTCCGTTCCGCCTTCCATCAAGGAAGCGGCCTTAGGTGTCGGCGCCTCGCACATGCAGGCGGTGTTTCATCATGTGCTGCCGCTCGCAGTCCCCGGCATCTTGACTGGCACCATCCTGGGCGTTGCCCGCGCTCTTGGAGAAACAGCACCTCTCCTGATGATCGGCATGATCGCCTTCATCGTCGATGTTCCCCACGGCTTCACCGACGCGGCAACCGTCCTTCCCGTTCAGGTCTTCCTCTGGTCCGACCTGCCGGAAGCCGCCTTCAAGTCGCGCACCGCCGCCGCCATTCTGGTGCTGCTGGTGCTGCTTTTCTGCATCAATGCCGTGGCCATTTATCTGCGCAACAAGTTTGAACGCCGGTGGTAAGCTATGAATGACATGAGTTTCCAGACCATAATGACGCCGGCAATTCCGAAGATCGCGGCGGCGCGCGAAGCCAAGATCATCGCCAGCGCTGTCGATGTGCATTATGGCGACAAGCAGGCCATCAAAAATCTCTCGATCAGCATTCCGGACCGGGCAGTCTCCGCCTTTATCGGTCCCTCCGGTTGCGGCAAGTCCACCTTCCTGCGCTCCATCAACCGCATGAACGACACCATTCCGGGCTGCAAGGTGACCGGAAAGATCACCCTCGACGGCGAGGATATCTACGCCCGCAATCTCGATGTGGTGGAGCTGCGCGCCCGCATCGGCATGGTGTTCCAGAAGCCCAATCCTTTCCCCAAGACGATCTTTGAAAACGTCGCCTATGGCCCGCGCATCCATGGCCTCGCCCGGGACAAGCAGGACATGGAGCGCATCGTCGTCGAGAGCCTGAAGAAGGCCGGCCTCTTCGAGGAAGTGAAGGATCGCCTTACCCAGCCGGGCACCGGCCTTTCCGGCGGACAGCAGCAACGCCTCTGCATCGCCAGGGCGATTGCCGTGAACCCGGAAGTAATCCTCATGGACGAGCCCTGCTCGGCTCTTGATCCCATCGCCACGGCGCGGATCGAGGAACTGATCCACGAACTCAAGGAAAATTTCTGCATCGTGATTGTCACGCACTCCATGCAGCAGGCGGCGCGCGTTTCCGATCTCACCGCCTTCTTCCATCTGGGCGTGCTGGTGGAAGTTGGAGACACGGACGTGATGTTCACCAAGCCCCAGGACAAGCGCACGCAGGACTACATCACGGGCCGCTTCGGCTGAGGAGAACAGAATGTCCGAACATATTGTCAAAGCCTATGATGACGATCTTGCAAGCCTCACCACCATGCTCGCGCAGATGGGGGGCCTTGCCGAAGAGCAATTATCGCGGAGCATCGAAGCTCTGTCGCGGCGCGACACCAAGCTCGCCGACCGGGTGATCCAGGCCGATGAAAAGCTCGACGCCATGGAAGTGGCGGTGGAAGAGAAGGCCATCCTTACAATCGCCAAACGCCAGCCCATGGCCCGCGATTTGCGCGTCATCATGGTGGCGATCCGCATTGCCTCTGATCTCGAACGCATTGGCGACCTCGCCAAGAACATCGCCAAGCGTTCTCACGCCATCTACGACAACATCCCCCGCCGCCTCACCAAGGGTCTCGAGCGCATGGGCGAACTGTCACAGGCCCAGGTGAAACTGGTACTCGATGCTTTCGCCGCAACCGACGATGCGAAGGCACTGGAAGTCTGGCGCCATGATGAAGACATTGACGCCCTCTATAACTCGATCTTCCGCGAGCTTCTCACCTATATGATGGAGGACCCGCGCATGATCGGCGCCTGCACTCATCTCCTCTTCGCCGCCAAGAACATCGAGCGCATCGGCGATCACGCCACAAATATCGCCGAAAACATCTATTATCTTGTCAACGGTGAAATCCTGAAGGAACAGCGCCCCAAGAAGGACAAGACTTCGATAACGCCCTTCTCGGCGGTAAACAACGATTGAGCCTGGCATGAGCGCATCCATTCTCATTGTTGAAGACGAAGCGGCGATCCACCAGCTGCTCGCCTATAATTTGAAGGCCGAGGGTTTCCGCAGCCGTGTGGTTGAAACGGGCGAGGAAGTTCATGGCGCCCTCAACGATGAAATGCCGGACCTTGTCCTGCTGGATTGGATGCTGCCGGGACTGTCGGGCATCGAGGTGTGCAAGCTGATCCGCGCCAGGCCGGAAACCCAAGGCTTGCCCATCATCATGCTGACGGCCCGCGGCGAGGAAGCAGAGCGTGTGCGCGGCCTTGCCACCGGCGCCGACGATTACATCGTCAAGCCCTTCTCCGTGCCGGAAGTCATGGCCCGCATCCGCACGATTTTGCGCCGGGTAAAGCCCGAGTCGGTCGCCGAGGAACTGGAGCAGGGCGACATCAAGCTGGATCGCGCCAAGAAGCGTGTGTTGCGGGGAAGCCGCGATGTGACGCTCTCGCCCACCGAATTCCGCCTGCTGGAATATTTGATGCAGCAGCCGGGGCGGGTCTTCAGCCGGGCCCAGCTTCTCGACCGCGTCTGGGGCAACGAAGCAGATGTCGATGAACGCACCGTCGATGTCCATGTTGGGCGCCTGCGCAAAAACCTGTCACGTGGCAAGGAACAGGACCCCATTCGCACCGTCCGCACCAGCGGCTATGCCTTCGACGAGCGCTTCGGGCGGTGATAACGTCGAAGCTAGATTTTGGCTTCGCCAAAATCAGCGAAGGCGAATAGCGGGCCGTGCGGGATAGCGATGAGAACTACATCTACGCTATGGCCCTCTATAGTTCGCCCAATTGAATGCTTCCAGTGCATGCATGGGGTGGCCTCTGATTTAGAACGGAATGGATCATAATCGAGTTGTCATCCCGCTCTAAGTCTTTATTTCAACGCATGATCTGATCCCAAAAGTCTACAACTTTTTTGGGATCATGCAATATTGGACCGATGGAGATGGCATGGAAATTACGTTGATCACCGGCCCGGCTGGCATTGGCAAATCCACGTTGTGCTGGGAAATGAGCGCACAACTCGTTGCTGCGCAAGTCGCTCATGCGGTCATCGAGACAGACGAGCTTGATCGGGTGTTCCCGCGCCCCGATTCGGGGGTCCTCGAGAAAATTCGACCTGGAACGACCGACGTCAGCAGCATCAATCTGGCTGCGATCTGGTCGACATACCAGACTCTGGGGCACACCCGCTTGATCATGTCAGGTGTCATGATGCACCTTGATTTCGATCGGCGATGGATTCTTGCTGCGATACCGGACGCAGCAATCACGGTAGTCCGCCTGACAGCCTCTGAACCCACACTCCTGGCACGGCTGGCGCAGCGTGAG
>JAIBJH010000017.1 GCA_020029455.1 Hyphomicrobiales bacterium | reverse complement strand
CAGGGCGGTCGCGATGCCCTGGCGGCGATGGGACTCTTCCACCCAGAGAGCGGCGATCCATGGGGTGTATTGGGGCCTTGCCTCAAGATCATTGGCAATGGGGCAAGCGGAGCCCAGATATGTCTCGTCTTCACGGGCAACGAAGCAGGCAGGGACTTCCCTGCCTTCAAGGCACTCATCCAGCCAGCCACGGTATTCACTGAGGGAGTAATCTGAATCCTGCCACCAGGCGTGCCAGCAGCGGTCGGCAATGGTGCCGGCAAAGTGGGGACATTCGCCCAGCGTGCTGATGTTGAAAAGCATGATGCCGCGATAGGCCGGCTAGAGGCTTGCTGACAAGTGCTGGCACCAACTTGCCATAGAGCTTTACCACCATGGCCAAGGCGACCGAACTTACACCTTCCCTGATCCAGTTCATCCGGGCGCAGCCGATGTTTTTCGTGGCAACTGCCGCGCTTTCTGGCCGGGTCAATCTCTCGCCCAAGGGACTGGACAGCCTGCGGGTTCTCGATCACCGCCGCATCGTCTGGCTCAACCTTTCTGGCAGCGGCAACGAGACGGCGGCCCATTTGCGCGAAGATGCGCGCATGACCCTGATGTTCTGCGCCTTTGAAGGCGAGGCGCGCATCTTGCGGGTCTATGGCACGGCACGCGCCATTCATCCACGCGACCTTGATTGGGGGTGGGTGAGCGGGCACTTTTCCGCCATGGCCGGGGCGCGGCAGGTTTTCGATTTCTCCGTCGAGCTTGCCCAGGTTTCTTGCGGTACCGGAGTACCGGTGATGCGGTTTGCAAGTCAGCGCGGGCCGGAAGAATTGCTTCCCTTTTATGAGGAGCTTGGTGAGGAGGGCGTCCGGGCCTATTGGGCCCGCAAGAACCGCCTGAGCATTGACGGCAGGGAGGCCGGCATTGCGGAAGACTAGAACGAGAAACCAGAAAAAATGGATCATGAAGGCTATATAGCCTATCGCAGGACTAAAGTCAAGAAGAATCTGCTCCCCTTGTGAAATGGCGGCAAAAGGCCTATGTGACAGTTCACGAGTTCACTCACATAGCCTCGAAAGAGGAGCATGAGAGTGGGCCCCGAAAGGGGCCCGCTTTTTTTATTACCCAATGGAAGCCACGACGGACCAGAACATTCGACTTGCCCGGGAAACCGGCCCCGCCCAGCGCATTGCTGCATTGGCGGAGCCTGTGCTTGCCTCCATGGGCTTCCGGCTGGTGCGCGTTAAAATGATCGGTTCCACCGTGCAGATCATGGCGGAGCGGCCCGACGGCTCCTTCACCATTGACGACTGCGCGCAGTTTTCGCGGGCCTTTTCGCCGATGCTTGATGTCGCGGACCCCATCAGTTCGCGTTATCTTCTCGAAGTCTCATCGCCGGGCATCGACAGGCCGCTGGTGCGCGCCCAGGATTTCGAGGATTGGGCCGGGCACGATACGAAAATCGAGATGGCGGTGCCGCAAGCCGGGCGCAAGCGTTTCCGTGGCATTATCGAGGGCTATGAGGATGGCGAGGTTCGCCTCTACATCGACAATCCCGAAGGCGGCTCGGAGAAAATTCTTGTCGGCATTCCCTTCAAGGATATCGCCGATGCCCATCTTGTTTTGACGGACGAACTTATCGAAGCGGCGAGAGCCCGCCATGCCCCAAAGGGCTATGGCGACGGCTCGGAGATCGCCGAGGACCAGATTTCCAACGCTGAGGAGGAAAAGGAAGAAAATGGCTAACACAGCAATCAGCGCCAACAGGCTTGAGCTCTTGCAGATCGCCGATGCAGTGGCGCGCGAGAAGGTGATCGACAAGTCGATCGTGCTCGAAGCGATGGAGGACGCCATCACGCGGGCCGCCAAAGCGCGCTATGGCGCGGAAAACGAAATCCGCGCCGAGATCGATGCCAAAACGGGCGAGACACGGCTCAACCGGCTTCTGCAGGTGGTTGAAACAATCGACAATGAGTCGACGCAGATTTCCCTCAAGGAAGCCTCGAAGAAAAACCCCGCGGCGCAGGTGGGCGACTTTATCGCCGAGCCTCTGCCTCCCATCGAGTTCGGGCGCATCGCCGCGCAATCAGCCAAGCAGGTGATTGTGCAGAAGGTGCGCGATGCTGAGCGCGACCGGATGTATGAGGAATACAAGGACCGCATCGGCGAGATCGTCAGCGGTGTGGTGAAGCGTGCGGAATACGGCAATGTGATCGTCGATCTTGGCCGTGGCGAAGGCATTGTGCGCCGCGATGAATCACTGCCACGCGAAGCGTTCCGCCCCGGCGACCGCATCCGCGCCTATGTCTATGACGTGCGCCGCGAGCAGCGTGGGCCCCAGATTTTCCTGTCGCGCACCCATCCGCAATTCATGGCCAAGCTCTTTGGCCAGGAAGTTCCGGAAATCTATGACAATGTGGTCGAGGTTGTTTCGGTAGCGCGTGATCCTGGCTCCCGTGCCAAGATTGCGGTGCGTTCGCGCGACGGCTCCATCGATCCGGTTGGCGCTTGCGTCGGCATGAGGGGATCGCGCGTCCAAGCCGTCGTCAACGAATTGCAGGGCGAGAAGATCGACATCATCCAGTGGTCGCCGGATGTGGCAACCTTCGTGGTGAATGCTTTGGCGCCTGCGGAAGTTGCCAAGGTGGTGCTTGATGAAGAGGTGGAGCGCATCGAGGTGGTAGTGCCGGATGAGCAGCTTTCGCTCGCCATCGGCCGGCGTGGCCAGAATGTGCGTCTTGCCTCGCAGCTTACCGGCTGGGATATCGACATCCTGACGGAAGCGGAAGAATCCGAACGCCGCCAGAAGGAATTCGCCGGCCGCACCCTGCACTTTATCGAAGCGCTGGATGTGGATGAAACGCTGGCGCAGTTGCTGGCTTCAGAAGGCTTCACGAAAGCCGATGAGCTGGTGGCGGTTGAACCTCGCGAAATTTCCTCTATCGAAGGACTTGATGAGACAATGGCCGAAGAGCTGCAAACCCGGGCGCGCAACTATCTGGACCGGCGGGCCCAGGAGTTTGAGGACAAGCGCAAGTCTCTCGGTGTCACCGACGATCTGGCGGGCCTTGAGGGGCTGACACCGGAAATGCTGGTGGCGCTTGGTGAGGCGGGCGTTAAAACGCTTGAGGATCTTGCCGATTGTGCGACGGACGACCTAACGGGTTGGACCGAGCGCAAGGATGGCGAGACCAAGAAGTTTGAAGGCGCTTTCACGGGCCTAGATGTCGGGGCCGAGGAAGCCAATGACCTGATCCTCCGGGCGCGCGTCAAGCTGGGTTGGATCGAATTGCCGGCTCCAGAGCCTGAAGCAGAGGCGGAGCCACAGGCGGAGGCGAGCACCTGAACCAGGCTGCGAGACAGGAAGTTGGTGATGTAACACCAGCGATGCGCATGTGCATCGTCACCCGGCAGTCCCTGCCGGAGGATGAGCTTGTGCGTTTTGCGCTGTCTCCCGAAGGTGAAGTGGTGCCGGATCTGGCGCGCAAGCTGCCGGGTCGTGGCACCTGGGTCAGTCTTTCGCGGGGCCAGGTGGCTGAGGCCGTCAAGAAGCAGGCCTTCCGGCGCGGTTTTGAAAGTGAGTGCCGCGCACCGGAAGATCTTGCGGACCGCGTCGGAACACAATTGCGGCAGCAGGCACTGTCGCATCTGATGCTGGCGCGGAAGGCGGGGGAAGCGGTTTCGGGCGCCACCAAGGTAGAGCAAGCTCTGACCAAGGGGCCGGTGAAAGTTCTCCTTCATGCCGTGGAAGCATCGGAGGATGGCTGCCGCAAGATCAACCGCGCAGCGCAGCCGGAAACGCTGATTTCGGCGGCATTTACTTCGGCTGAAATGGATTTGGCATTTGGGCGGGCAAATGTGATACATGCTGCCGTTGCGGCAGGCGGTCTTGCCTCGCGGCTCCGCTATCATATTGGCCGCGTGGAAAGATACGAAGGAAAGCAGTAGGTTGGATAGGGATTAGGCCCTGCCTGACAGAAGAGAGTTTATGAACGATACGACGGACAAAGACGGCAAGAAACTGGGCGGCACGCTGACATTGAAGCGCCCTGCAGTGGAACAGTCGCGCGTGAAGCAGAGCTTCTCTCACGGCCGCACCAAGACGGTGGTGGTGGAGACAAAGCGCAAGCGCTTCGGCGAAGACACAAAGCCGGCTGCGCCCGTTGTCGAGCAGCGCCAGGGCTTCCAGCCGAAGCCAAAGGTTGCCGTGCAGGAAGCACCTGCCGGATCGAGGCCCGCGGCGCCTGCTGGACCGGCACCTTCCCGTTCGGGCGTGGTGCTCCGCACACTGACGGCTGACGAGCGCGAGGCGCGTGAGCGCGCCCTTGCCGATTCCCGCGTCCGCGAAGCGCAAGAGCGCAAACGCCAGGAAGAGGAACTTGTCCGCCGCAAGTCGCAGGAGGAGCGCGACCAGGTTGAGCGCGAAGCTGCCGCCCGCCGCAAGGCGGAAGATGACGCCCGTCACCAGGTTGAAGAGCAGGGCCGCCGAAAGGCCGAAGAGGCCGCCAAGAAGTTGACGCCCCGTGGCCCCGCCCGTGATGAGGAGGAAGAAGCCGAAGCGCCGCGCCGCAGTTCCGGCGGTGTCTTCCGGCCGGGAGCAAGCCGTCTGGGCGCGGCCCGTGTCGTCAAGCCCGTGGCGCCGACGCGCAGCAAGGCCGACATTGCCAAGAAGGAAAATCGTGGCCGCCTGACGCTCGCCAATGCCCTTGATGAAGAGGGCGGTGACCGCGGCCGTTCCATTGCGGCCTTCCGCCGCCGCACCGAGCGCCTCAAGAACAAGGCGCATGGCTTCCAGATGCCGACGGAAAAAGTGTCGCGCGAAATCGTGATCCCGGAAGCTCTTACCATCCAGGAACTGTCGAACCGCATGGCAGAACGTGCTGTCGACATCATCAAGCTGCTGATGAAGCAGGGCCAGATGCACACGATCAACGACGTGGTCGATGCCGACACGGCCCAACTCGTCGCCGAGGAAATGGGACACAAGGTGAAGCGCGTGTCCGAGTCCGATGTGGTGGAAAGCCTCGACGGCGATACGGATGCGCCCGAAAACCTGAAGTCGCGTCCGCCGGTCGTCACCATCATGGGTCACGTCGATCACGGCAAGACATCGCTGCTCGATGCCATCCGCAAGACCAATGTGGTCTCAGGCGAAGCAGGCGGCATTACCCAGCATATCGGCGCCTACCAGGTGAATACGCCTCGCGGCCTCATCACCTTCATCGATACGCCAGGCCATGAAGCCTTCACCTCCATGCGCGCGCGCGGCGCCAAGGCAACGGATATCGCCGTGCTTGTTGTCGCTGCCGATGATGGCGTCAAGCCGCAGACTGTTGAGTCAATTAATCATGCGAAGGCGGCAGAGGTGCCGATCATTGTCGCCATCAACAAGATGGACAAGCCGGGTGCGAACGCGACGCGGGTACGCACCGACCTCTTGCAGTATGACCTCGTGGCCGAAAGCATGGGTGGTGACGTGCTCGACGTTGAAGTCTCAGCGCTCAAGGGCACCAATCTCGACAAGCTGCTGGAAACCATTCTCTTGCAGGCGGAAGTTCTCGACCTCAAGGCCAATCCTGACCGCGAGGCGGGTGGGCTTGTTGTTGAAGCACAACTCGACAAGGGCCGCGGGCCTGTTGCCACCGTGCTGGTGCAGCGCGGCACGCTGAAGCATGGCGATATCTTTGTTGCCGGTTCGGCCTGGGGCCGGGTGCGCGCACTGGTGAACGAGCGCGGCGAAATGCTGAAGGAAGCAGGGCCTTCCGTTCCTGTCGAAGTTCTGGGCCTCAATTCAGCGCCGGAAGCGGGCGACCGTTTTGACGTGGTGCCGAATGAAGCGCGGGCCCGTGAGATCACCGATTACCGTGAGCGGCAGCGGCGCGAGAAGCGCGGTGCCGGCGGCGCTGCGCGGGCTTCGCTCGAATCCATGATGAGCCAGATGGCTCAGGCAGGCCGCAAGGAATTCCCGATCCTGGTCAAGGCAGACGTGCAGGGTTCTGCCGAAGCCATCGTGCAGGCGCTTGAAAAGATCGGCAACGAGGAAATCCGCGCGCGCGTGGTGCACTATGCGGTGGGCGGCATTTCCGAGAGCGATATTTCTCTCGCGGCGGCCTCTGGCGCCGTGGTGCTGGGCTTTAACGTGCGCGCCAACGGCCAGGCGCGCGATGCGGCGCAAGCCCAAGGCATCGAGGTCCGCTATTACAACATCATCTATGACCTCGTTGATGACATCAAGGCGGCGATGGCCGGCCAGCTCGCGCCGGAACTGCGCGAAACATTCATCGGCAATGCCCGCATCCTGGAAGTCTTCAATATCACCAAGGTCGGCAAGGTGGCGGGCTGCCTTGTCACCGAAGGCAAGGTGGAACGCGGTGCCAAGGTGCGTTTGATCCGTGACAACGTGGTGATCCACGAGGGCACACTCTCGACCTTGAAGCGCTTCAAGGACGAGGTGCGCGAGGTGGCTTCCGGAACCGAATGCGGCATGGCTTTCGAAAACTACCAGGACATGCGCAAGGATGACGTGATCGAATGCTTCCGCGTGGAAAAGGTGGCGCGGACGCTGGCTTGATCGAGGGCCTATCGCATCTCACCTTCATTGTCCGCGATCTCGACAAGATGGGTCGGATCATCACCGAGGTGCTGGGTGGTGAGGAGGTCTACTCGTCAGGCGACCAGAGCTTCAGCACGTCGCGGGAGAAATTCTTTATTGCTGGCGGCCTCTGGATTGCGATCATGGAGGGTGAGAGCCTGCCTTCACGCACTTACAACCATGTGGCCTTCAAGGTTTCCGATGAGCAATTGGAGAAGGCTCGCGTGGCGATTGAGCGCTTGGGCCTTGACGTAAAGCCGCCGCGCCCACGGGTGGACGGCGAGGGACAATCGCTCTATTTCCATGACCATGACAACCATCTTTTTGAACTCCACACCGGTACGCTGGAAGAGCGGCTGCAGCGCTATGGGAAGCATCGGCAATGAACCAAAGTGGGGTTCCGTGTCGCGCCCCGCCCTTGCTTCGCAAGTGCAGGGCACGCACGGAATGATGGAGATGGGAGCGGTACAATGAGCCATGGCTCGGCCCCATCACAACGGATGCTGCGCGCCGGCGAATTGATCCGCCATGCGCTGGCGGATGTGTTCATGCGTGGCGAGACGGGCGATCCCGAGCTCGAGAAACTCAAGTTCAGCGTGGTCGAGGTGCAGATGTCGCCGGATCTCAAGATTGCGACCGCCTTCGTACGGCCGCTCGTTCCGGCGGAAGGAAAAAAGGTGCTCCACGCTTGCACAAGAAATCAGCGTTACATCAAGGGGCTTCTGGCGCCGAAGCTCGACATGAAGTTCATGCCGGAACTGCGCTTCAGGTCCGATACGGCCCTGGACTATGCCTCCAAGATTGATGACCTGCTCAAGAGCCCGGCGGTGGCGCGGGACTTGAAAAAAGATTGAATGTCAGCTGCGCATGGTGCCGGTACGCAGGGCCTTGGCATAGTCAGCACGGCCTTCGGTCTCGGCCTTTTGTGCCGCGAATTCGAAATTGTAGCCGACTGCGATCAATTCGATGTCAAAACCTGCATTCTGCTTGGTAACCAATGCATAGCGTGCGTGCGGCGAGCCTGATTCAGCGAAGTAGGTTTCACCATTCCATTCACTGTCATAGGCAGGAAGGCCGACGCTGCCAGGATTGAGCACGGTCCGGCCGTCAGATGCCTGGACAATGCGCGGAACGTGGCTATGGCCGCAAAGCGTGAGTGGTGCGGTAACTTTGCCAAGCCGTGCCGCAATCGCTGCGGGCGCCGGGGCTGATAGCAATCCGCTGGTGATGTCGTCCGACAAGTAGTCATCGTCGTTGGTTGGCGTGCCGTGGCAGGCGAAGATGTTTTCGGCGACGAACTGCGGGTTTGACAAACCTCCAAGCCAAGAGCGGTGACGGTCATTAAGGCGATCATAGGCGATGGCGTCGGAATGGTGCATGGTTGCGCGCGGTTCGAGACCGACAGCGCGATCACAGTTGCCCCGGATCGTGGGCCACGGCATTGCCATGAGGAGTTCGCAGGTCTCGAGAGGCCAAAGTGGGCCGGAGACACAATCACCGAGATTGACAGTGAGATCGGGCGCACGCCGTTTGAGATTGGTGATCACGGCCTCAAGGGCGGGAAGATTGCCGTGAATGTCAGACAGGAAGGCGATGCGCATGGCATTTTTCTAGTGTGGCTGCGGGACTTGAACAAGGCGGGAGCCCGGTTCAAAGGCAACACATGAACAGACAACGCACACCACTCCATGGCTGGCTGGTGCTGGACAAACCCCTGGGGCTGAGTTCCACCCAGGCGCTGGGCAAGGCGCGCTGGCTTCTCGGCGCAAAAAAAGCTGGACATGGGGGCACACTTGACCCGCTGGCGTCGGGGGTTTTGCCGCTGGCCTTTGGGGAGGCCACAAAAACAATCAACTGGGCTATGGATGGACTCAAAACCTATATTTTCACTGTAAAGTGGGGAGCCGAAACTATCACGGATGATCTGGAAGGTGAAATCACCCAGCAAAGCAATCATGTTGCAACGCAATATGAGATTGAGCGGATATTGCCTCAGTTTCATGGTGCAGTGCAACAAGTTCCGCCAACTTATTCTGCCATAAAGGTTTCTGGCGAAAGAGCCTATGCACTGGCTCGGGCAGGTCAAGCACCCGAAATGGCGGTTCGAATAGTTAATATCGAGTCGCTACAATTGAAAAAGCACGAGGAAGACTCGACAACATTTGTGGTTCGCTGCGGCAAGGGCACTTATGTGCGCAGCATCGCCCGGGACCTGGGCCGGACTCTGGGCTGCCTGGGCCATGTCACTTACCTCAGGCGGCTGGCGGTCGGGCCTTTCATGGAGGCTGATGCGATTTCGCTGGAAAAACTGGCAGAAGTGTGCGAACGGCACCGCAGCGAAAACAGCCTCGCTGGCCTCCTTCGCCCCATTGAGACCGTGCTGGACGGCATCCCGGCACTGGCCGTGATGGAACCGGAAGCCAAGCGTCTCCAACAGGGCCAAACGGTTTTGTTGCCCGCAAGCGAAAGCTTAGCTGAGGCGGAGGCGGTTTTGGTCACCCACGCGGACAAACCTCTCGGGATCTTCCGCATCGACAACCGGGTGCTCAGGACCATCAGACTTTTCAACCTGTAGCATTTGGAGATGCACGACATGACGATTACCGCTGAGCGCAAGTCCGCGCTCATCAAAGAAAACGCGACCACTAAAAACGACACGGGTTCACCCGAAGTCCAGGTGGCGATCCTGACGGAGCGCATCAATGCGCTGACCGATCACTTCAAGACCCACAAGAAGGATAACCATTCGCGCCGCGGCCTTCTCAAGATGGTCTCGGCCCGCCGTGGCCTTCTCGATTATCTCAAGAAGAAAGACGAAGCGCGCTATCAGGCTCTGATCAAGAAGCTCGATATCCGCCGTTAGTTGTCTTCCCTCCCTTTGGGGAGGGACCGAGGGTGGGGCAGCAGTTTGACTCGCGGCCTACACCCACCCCTGCCCCTCCCTCAGAGGGAGGGGAGAAAGAGTGCATGAGCGGGCGGATCACCGGAATAGCCGCCCCGCGTCCCCGACAAGTGTGATGGCAATAGGGCCTTCATGCGCATGTCCAAAGGGGATGCCGTCCAGAAGCAGGTGACGAAGCGGCGGCGAAGGACAATAAGGAAAAACTACATGTTCAACATTGATGTTGAAGAACTGAACTGGGGCGGAAAGACACTGCGCCTCGAAACCGGCCGCATGGCCCGCCAGGCTGATGGCGCCGTGCTCGTGACAATCGGTGAAACCACAGTCCTCGCCACCGCCGTTGCGGCGCGCAGCGAAAAGCCGGGGATCGATTTCTTCCCGCTCACCGTCAACTACCAGGAAAAGACTTATGCGGCCGGCAAGATTCCCGGCGGCTATTTTAAGCGCGAAGGCCGGCCCACCGAACGCGAGACGCTGATTTCGCGCCTCATTGACCGGCCAATCCGCCCGCTCTTCCCTGACGGCTTCCGCTTCGAGACGCAGGTGATTGCCACGGTTCTCTCCTATGACCTTGAGAACGACACGGATATTGCAGCACTGGTTGCCTCTTCTGCGGCGCTGACGATGTCCGGCATTCCGTTCATGGGTCCAGTGGGTGCGGCGCGCGTCGGCTATGTGGATGGGCAACTGGTGCTCAACCCGACCATTGAACAACAGAAGGCCTCGAAGCTCGACCTCGTGGTCGCCGGCACGCAAGATGCGGTGCTGATGGTGGAATCGGAAGCCCATGAGCTTTCGGAAGATTTGATGCTCGAGGCCGTGATGTTCGGCCATCGTGGCTTCCAGCCCATCATCGAAGCCATCATCCGCATGGCGGAACGCTCGGCCCGCGAGCCGCGCGACTTCCAGCCAAAGGACAATTCGCCGATCTATACGGCGGTCAAGAAGCAGGCCGAGGCTGATCTTCGCAAGGCCTATGCCATTGCCAAGAAGGAAGACCGCCAGGATGCGGTCGCCAAGGCGAAGGATGCGGTGAAGGCGGCGCTCATCAACAAGGACGATGCCAACGCTCCGACAGAGCAGGCCGTTGGTGAACAGTTCAAGAAGCTTGAAGCCGACATTGTCCGCAACAACATTCTCGACACGGGCAAGCGCATCGATGGCCGCGACACAAAGACGGTGCGGCAGATCATTGCGGAAGCATCGGTGTTGCCACGCACCCATGGCTCGGCGCTCTTTACGCGCGGCGAGACGCAGGCGCTGGTGGTGACGACGCTCGGCACTGGTGAAGACGAGCAATATATCGACACGCTTGATGGCCTGACCAAGGGCAAGTTCATGCTGCACTACAATTTCCCTCCCTTCTCGGTGGGTGAAGTGGGCCGCATGGGAGCCACGGGCCGCCGCGAAATCGGCCATGGCAAGCTGGCCTGGCGCGCCATCCATCCGCTGCTGCCAACACCTGAGCAGTTCCCCTACACGATCCGCGTGGTCTCGGAGATCACCGAGAGCAATGGTTCATCTTCCATGGCAACCGTTTGCGGTTCTTCGTTGTCGCTGATGGATGCGGGTGTTCCCATGAAGGCATCCTGCGCCGGTATCGCCATGGGCCTCATCAAGGAAGGCGAGCGCTTTGCCGTGCTCTCCGACATCCTGGGTGATGAGGACCATCTGGGCGACATGGACTTCAAGGTGGCGGGCACGTCGGACGGCGTGACCTCGCTGCAGATGGACATCAAGATCACCGGCATCACCGAAGAGATCATGCGCGTTGCCCTGTTCCAGGCCAAGGAAGGCCGCATGCATATTCTCGGCAAGATGGCGGAAGCGCTGGAAAAGGCGCGGCCGGGTCTTGGCGAATATGCCCCGCGCATCGAGCAGATCAAGATTCCGACAGACAAGATCCGCGAAGTGATCGGCACGGGCGGCAAGGTCATCCGCGAAATCGTGGAGAAGACCGGCGCCAAGGTCGACATCCAGGATGACGGCACGGTAAAGGTCGCTTCGTCTTCGGGCGCATCGATCACGGCGGCCTTGAAGTGGATCAAGTCCATCGTTTCCGAACCTGAAACGGGCGAGATCTATGAAGGCAAGGTCGTCAAGATCATGGAGTTCGGTGCGTTTGTGAACTTCTTCGGTTCACGTGATGGCCTCGTTCATGTCTCGGAACTGGCGTCACACCGCGTCAACAAGGTGGGTGACGTAGTCAAGGAAGGTGACATGGTAAAGGTCAAGCTCTTGGGCTTCGACAACCGCGGCAAGATCAGGCTTTCCATGAAGGCCGTCGACCAGGCCACGGGCGAGGACCTCTCCAAGAAGCAAGGTGAGGATGCGCCCGCTGAAGGCTCGGACGAAAAGGCCGGAGAGTAAGTCTCGCGGTTCAGGAAAGATCAGATGGGGCCGCTAGAGCAAATTCCGGCCAAGTTGCAGACTTGGCCGATAAGAATTTGCTCCAACATACTAGCTTTGCGCGAATTCTTTTCGGCCACGTGGTTCCACGTGGCCGGAAAGCGCGCTAAGCGGCGGACTTTACGCTCTTCACGCTGTTCAGGACCATATCCAAAGACGGCACGTGGTTCATCACGGCGAAGGCGTCGTGACGGACATGATTGCTGCGCATTTCGCTCTCGATCTCTGTCCGCGTGATCTGCCCGGATTCAAGACACTCCTTCAGCAGGGAAAAGAACAAGTCTTCTTGCCGCTGGTCCGGATGTTTTTTGTACTTGCCCCACAAGCGGATACCATTCTCAGGCAGGAAGCGGCCAATAACAGGAACACGGTTGGTGAAGTCGATGGGCAGCCCTGTCTTCCACGGTTGCGTGCGCCGCTTGGTATTGTGAATTAGCTTGGTGTCAGGCGTGAGCCGGTCGAAATCATTCCACTCTTCAGGCAGAAAGCCGATGTTTTCGCGCGGCTCATTGGCGAGCACGATCCAATCGTCGTAATCCAGTTTTCCCGCGAACATGTCTTCGAATTGTTGCTTGACATTCCAATGGGGAAGCTTGGCGCAATCGAGCAACATCACACTCGAAGCGATGTAATCATCGCGTCCATTATGCCCAGTGCGGCGCTTGGCCATGATGGCCTTGCCTTGCATGTCCATTGAGAAGAGCTCGTTGACGTCCCCAACTGCGAAGACATCCGGATCGATGACAACGGCGCGGCCCTGATATTCCATCAGTTCGGGCGGCATGAAGCGTGTCGGCGTGAAGGATTGAAGATCATCATTGCGCCATGTCCTCCAGCCGCCTGCCCTCAAAAACTTCCGCCCCTCAAAATCGCGGAAGAATTTGAAGTCTTCCTGCCGGATAATGCGGACATCAAAAGCCTCAGGATTGCGGGAGTTGCGCCGCAGGGAATGGGCAGAAACAATGGCGCCTGCGATCTGTTTGCCGTTTGTGTGGATAAACACGGTATTCTTCATATGAACCTCGAATTGGTCCTTCACAGGCTTTCACAAGCGCCGCGGGGTTGCAATACGCTTGCTGGCCTGCTTATACGATGCCCTCGGTTTGCACGGAAGGTTGGACAGCGTGCCACAATGCCGCTGCCGGGTTCTGTGTGCTGTTTGTGGTGGCAAAAAGGCGGAATATGACGGCAGGTCGAAAGCAGTCGGGGCCGACCTCCAAGGGTCTCAAGCGCAATCTCAAGAAGTTCGCCCGTGTGCTGCGGCTGAAGCCGCTTTATCAGGAAGAGCGTGCCTCGGTTTTCAAGGACAGATGGGCCGCCATTGCCTCCTGTCTCGATGGAAGCGATGCTTCGTTCATCGATATTGGCTGCAACATGGGTCACTTCACAGCGGCGGCGGCGCGGCACGGGCTGTTCGCCATCGGAGTGGACCCGATGGAAGAAGCAATCAGCAGGGCGCGCCGGCTGCATCGCAAGGTTCGGGGCTGCGGGTTTGTATTCCTTGACGTCAATCTTGAAACTGTCCGTCTTATTCCCACCGTTGATGTCATGCTTTGCCTTTCCGTCCATCATTACTGGAACCGCGCCCATGGCGAGGACGGGGCATGGCGGATTATCGGAGAGCTGGCGCAGCGCTCCCGCAAATTGTTCTTTGAGCCCGCAAGCTCCCATGGGCGCTACGGAGCCGATGTGCCTCCGTTTCGCGAAAATGATGAGGAGTCGATCGCAGCTTACGTCAGAAATGGCTTTGCGAGAGTGGCTCCCGGCCGCAAGGTCAGCCATGTGAAGACGACTTCGTCGATCAACACGGAGAGTTTTCGGTCGATGTTCCTTATATCGTCTCCATGATCTGGCCGCGCCTTTATCGCCACGCAACGTCGGAGTCATTGCAGGCACTGGAAGCATGTGAGCGGAATGCCTTGGGAGGGCCGTCTGCGTCCGTTCGCTTTCGAAAGATGGGCCGCTTGCTCTTGCGTGAAAACTATCTCCGGAGCGAACTGTCAAGGGAACTTCAGGAAAGAGTGGACGCAACCATCGCTTTTGCAACCGCGCGCAGTCCTTCCTTCTGGAAAGCCACCCGGGGGCTGGCAAGAACAAGAGTGGTGGCGAGCAGGGCTGAAGCCATTCTACTCAAGAACAATATCCGGGCCTTCTATGTTGCGGAGGGCCTCACTCTCAAGGTTTCCAATCCTGGTGAATCTGGCGCAGTTGCGCGCGTTGCCAATGAAGCCAAGATGCGCGAACGCATCGTTCCGGCTGGCGGCATCGTCGTGCCCGAGTCGCTGCTTTCAGGTCAGGTGCACGCTTCATCCTATCTGTTGGAGCGTCTGCTGGAAGATTGGCGGCCGCTGCTGAAGGCAGACCAGTCCTTTGCCGAGAGGTTGATTGCCTTCCAGCGTGCCAACGGCGTCGAGAATACGGAGGTTCCGGATATCGCTCGGCTTCGCACGGAATTGGACGATGCCCTGGCAGCCATGACATTGTCTACGCCCAAGGGTTTGGCGCAGGCTCTCGATCAGATCGTTCAGGATGGCGTCTCTCCCGAGCCATGGAGTTTGTGCCACGGCGATCTCAGCCGGACCAATATCTTCGAGCGGGACGGAAACTGCGCCATCATTGACTGGGAGTTTGCCGGTTACGGGCCCTCCGCGATGGATGCCGTGCGGTTGTCTACACAGTTCCCGGAATTTTCAAAATGCTATCGGGCGGGCCTGGGGCATCGTGATGGCCGCGCCTGGCTGCTTCTTGCCTGTGTGCGGTCAATCCTCGAGCATAGGAACCGGTGGGCCGGGCTGGCGGACAACCGCCATAGCGCCGCAATCCGCCGCAAGACGGCCAAAAAGGCGAAGGAAATACTTGTGCTTGCTTCCAGGCTTTGAGGCGAGCCATCTTGATCTGAAGCAAAGCCAATATGCTGCAAGCCGGTTATTGAAGCTGGCCGCCGCCGCATGCTATCGCCAAGGGACTTGGCGGCGTTATCTTTCGCCGAAAGAGAATTGAAAAGGAATTTCAATGGGTAAGACTTTGTTGGCAGGGGTGGCCCCAAATCAGGTCACGACGCAACCTTACGCGCATCTCGTCGCCGATGGCGTACTGCCGAAAGCCTTCTACAACAAGCTTGCAGCCGATTTTCCAAAGCCGGAACGCTTCACCAGGGGGCTTGAAAAGTTCGACAGCAATCAGGCGATCAGAATCCGCGCCATTGACATCATGAACAATCCGGAATTCTCAGCCGAATGGCGGGAATTCTTCCGTTATCATACCTCGCAGGAATTCTGGGCCGATATTGTCCGTGTCTTCGGCGAGCAAATCCGGACAACGCATCCCAATCTCGAGCAGCGTGCCGGCAAGAAACTGGAAGATTGGGTTGCCACGGTGCGAGGCGCCGATGGCCAAGCCGACATCGTTCTCGATGCCCAGTTCGTTGTGAATACGCCCGTTACCCGCATGAGTTCGGTTCGGCCCGCCCATGTTGACGATGAAGATGAGATTTGGGCCGGGCTTCTCTACATGCGCGCCGATGGAGACACCAGCCAGGGTGGCAACCTCGACATCTACAAGTTCAAGGGCAAGCCGGCTTTCGGTGGCCACTATGCCCCGCTGTCGAATGTCACGGTGGAGAACAGCGTGGCCTATGCGGCAAACCGTTTCGCCAGTTTCGTCAATTCTCCCGACAGCATACATGGCGTAACGCCGCGACCGCCGACAAGCGCCTACCGCCGCTACATCAATTTCATCGCACTGACGCCTTTCAAGGCCTTCACGCTGCCGGTCATGCCGCTGCACAAGCAGTTCACGTTCTGGTTGGAGCGGCGAAAGATGAAATCCCATGGCGTAAGGGCCAGGACAGGAACTTGATTGAAGTGTCAGGTTCAGCGGTCCTGCCGCCGGATTTGGCGGGCAAGACTTTTCTGGGCATAAACTGTCTCAAGCTCTGTCGCCTGGCAAAGGCGGCAGGCGCGTCGTCAGTCGACTGCATTTTGCCGGATGGTGACATCGACGGGGTTTCACCAGGGGATATGGGAATCAACATCCTGCCATTGAGCGATGGCATACCTGCCAACCGGAAGTGGGACCACGTGGTTTCGGACGCCATGCTCAGCCAGTCCCGACACCCTTTTGGCGATCTCGCTGTCTTGGCGAAGGTGACTGGTTCAACGCTGACAATCGGTGTTTCTCTCATCCGTTTCCTCGGCATGAAAGCGGGAGCGTTGGGAGTGATTGCAGGTGCCCTGCGTGCCCTGCCCGTGGTGATTGTAGGAAACAATGGTTCCACCGGAAAATCACAGGCGCCAAAATTCTTCTTTTCGCCGAGAAGCCTGAGAGAAGCTTTTCTGCGTCATCGCTCGGATATTGCAAACCTCGAATTTATCAAGGAAAGCGGGAAACTCTTTGTCCGGGCTGAAAAGCGGCGGATCGGCCACCTCATCATGGTGTCGGGCCCTGTTGCAGCAGGAAAATCTACGTTCATTGAAAGGCTGCTCTCCGGGAAGCTGCCGGATGTGGTTGCCCGGCTGGGGCTAAAGCCGGGTGAGCGGCCGCCCTTGCTTGGAACAAGTTCGAAAGCCCCAAGAACCAAGGCAGAGCTTCCGGTAGCGATCAGTCATTATGGCTTCCTGCGTCCCTATATGCGGCCTGCCGCGGCTTGCGCCCGCGACGAAGCGCTTGATGTGATCGATGTGGCGGAGCGCGTGACTGTCGTGACGCTCCAGGTTGACTCGGATGCGCTGGTTGAGCGGATCACGAGAGGAGAGATTGACGCCGCACCGGGTGAAAAGGCTTCGCAGCGCCATCTGCAGCTGCGTGAGGAATACCGCAATCCGCAGAGGCTTGCTGAGCAGTATGATCGCTGGGTCAAATATGTTGAAGGGCGGGGCTTGCGTCACTTTTGGGCCGTCGAGGAGGCAGGAGATGTCAAACTCGTAGAAGCCGGCGGCTGGTCCTTGGCTGATCGGGAAAGCGAACACCTCATTGAGTGGCCCTCAAGAGAGGCGGAGCAGCGGGAGCAATTTGGCTTATGTGCACTGCCGCGGGACATGACGGGACTGACGCTTCTCGATGTGGAGTGTGGAACCGGCGAAGTCTGCCGCCTTGCCAAGGAGCGCGGTGCCACCAGAGTTGTAGGCATTGATCTATCGGTGGACATGCTGGCGGAAGCGCGCCGCCGCTGTCCTGGCGTGGAATTCCGCCAGGCATCCCTGTGGGAGATGCCGTCTGGCGAAAAATTCGATGTTGTAACATGCCGGTCGCGGCTCTCCTATGAGCGGGACGTCACCGGGTTCATGGACGCGTTGATCGCCAGAGCCGGTCGCCATGTTGCATTCGGCTTTTCCTCAATGGATGACGGCAGCCGGAAGCGTACCGGCCTGCCATGGATTGCCGCCATGGCGCTTGCAAAGCTTCCAATCATTTTGGCGTTGAAGAATGGAACGGCAAGCAACCGGGAGCAACCACGTTTCGCCATCTGCAAGCCCGTCATGTCACGGATGCTCACGCGGCACCGGAAAGTCTTTTCGGAGGTGTCTTTCCGCACCTATGGTTCCGGAACCATTGTGAGCGCGAAGAAATTCCGGATCCCGCATCTCATCGTCGTTGCCGGGCCGGTATCGGCGGGCAAGTCGACCCTGTGCAACATGCTTGTGCAGGGCAAGGCAGATTTCATCTTCGAGAGGCTCGGCGTGGACGAGGAGCGGCGGCCAAAGTCCGTTTATCTTCCGCGCGCGCGAAGCAGCGGCCCGCCTGCCGGGGAATGCGTGCTCTTTCACTACAACATGCTCAATGCCTATGTCAGCACCGCCGCAATTCACGAGAATGACGAAAACCTCGACATTATGAGGCTGGCAGACAGGCTTTCCGTTCTCACAATCTGGGCCAGGCCGGAGCGGCTGGTGCAGCAGATCACAAAAAGCGAAATCGACAAGGGTCCGTTCCACCGCGCCACACGCCGCCACCTGCAATTGCGGGAGGAATATCACAATCCGGCAAGGGTGCGCTTCCACTATGAATCCTGGAACCGTTTTGTATCCGGCCTCACGGCGGAAAACTGGATGATTGTCCGGGACGACGCCGGTGCGCCACACATGCGGAGTGTTTCGGAATGGCGCCATCAAACTCAATCCGGCCAAGCTTGACGCTGCCTTGCATGATCGGGTAGCCCACCACGCGAATATGCCGCAAGCCTTTGCAGGCCACAGGAATTCCTATGACAGAAACAACATGGACACGCGAACAGGTCGAGGACCTGCTCAAGCGGGAACGGTTCCGGTATCAGCGGATTGCCCTTCCCTATGGCCTCTTCACGGAGGGGAATGACCGCAGCGCCACGGCAAGGCAGATTCTGCCGGATGACCTCACCGGCAAGACGGTTCTCGACGTTGGCTGCAACCACGGTTTCTTTTGCTTCGAAGCCAAGCGGCGCGGTGCCAAGCGCGTTGTGGGAGTTGACGTCGAGCCGGACGTCATTCGCAAGAACCGGCTGCTCGCCGATTGCCTCGGTCTGGATGTGGAATTTTCCGTCCACAATGTCGAACAGGCGCCTATCGCCGAGTCATTTGACTACGTCATTTGCCTCAACGTGCTGCATCATCTGCTCAATCCCTTCTCGGCACTGGAGAATCTCGTCGCCATCACCAAGGAAAAACTCATTCTCGAGATGGCATCCTTCGGAGCCCATGACCGCACCAGACTTCGCCTGTTTCCCTTTTACGGCTACCTTTTGTCTAAGGCTCCCATCGTTTACGTGAGCCGCAGCGGAACCTCGGGACGCCGGGAGCTGAAAAGATATTTCATCACGCCCAAAGCCATCGACCACATGCTGCGCTATCATCGCCAGGTTTTTGCGCGTGTCGATTTTGAGAAATCCGAATTCAAGGAACGCTATATCGTCAAGGCGGAAAAACAGAGGATCGATCATCTGGTACTCGTCGCCGGGCCGACCGCATCCGGCAAGACTACCTTCTGCAAGGAGTTGATAGCGGGGCAGTTGGGAAGCCTCGCTCCACATTTGGATGTTGGCCCGGAAAAGGACGAATTCACCTATCTCAGTCCCCGTGTGTCGACCAATCCCGGAATACCGCACATCAAGACCGCGGTTTATCACTATGACCTGCTGCGGCCCTTCATGAGGAGCGCGCGTGTGCATGACCGCGATGAGGCGCTTGATGTTCTTTCGGCTTCTCAGAAGATCACTGTTCTCACTCTCTGGACCAGCCCGGAAAAATTACGCGGGCAACACGAGTCCGCCAAAAAGTGGTTTGAATTTCCCACCAAACGCGAAAGGCAAATACGTGCCGACTATCAGTCACCGCGGCTGATCGTTGAACACTACGATAGATGGTTCGATTTCCTCGCAAGGAAAGGCCTGGAGAGCAAGGTGGTAGATTTTTCCAAGGGCGGCCGCGAATTGATAACCCTTGCAGAGTGGCGGCAAATGGTGGAGCCCCTTAGATCCCAGGGCTAGTCAGGTATTAGACTTCAATTTTTCTTGCCATTGCAAAAGATCGACTGCTTCATAGTTTGGTGATTGCGTTACTACCTTGCACCTGCAGTTCGACGATTGAAGGAAAGTGAACCAGCCAGAATAGAGCGCGAGCAGCGCGTGACGGTCGGAATACAGTGACAGGAACCGTTCCTCCTTCTTCTTCATATGAGAGGAACGCCTGTGCCAACCCAGCCGTGCGAGAAGGCTAATCGAGCCACGCCCGCCGCTGATGTCAGTCTCCTTGGTGCTGAGGCGGCGTTTCTTGTAACCAGCCTCTCCTTCATCCGCCTTCGGAATTCTTTCCTTGGAGTAGCGTTCGAGCAGCGTTTTTGCATCGGCCCATATGGTGGCGATGGTGACCTTGTCAGCGGTGCCAATGAGGTCCCTGAGCCCAAATTCGTAACGGTGTAGCGGTCCGTGGGTCAGTGGCGCAGAAATATTGTACTGGAGAAAAACGTTCTCAAGATTTGCCGCGGTGGGTTTGAGCATCGACGCATAATTGGTGAAGTGCCAGGTGATGCCGGCATCAAAACCGAGCTGCTGGGCAAGATCACTGCCTTCACCGCTGCGCAGATATTGCAGAAGAGTGGATTTGCCGATGGCCGGAAGCCCCGCCAGGATGACCAGATTGGCGATCCTCCTTTTGTGGGCAACAACCAGCAGCCCATCTTCCGTCCTGTGTATTTCGATTGAAGCGAAGTCCTGGCGCAGTCCCTTCATGTACTGCTGCAGCAGCTGTTGGCTGAAATAGAAGGCCTGCTTTGCCTGTCCCTTTCTCCGCGCTGGCCAAAGCACAAGGCTTGCCTCGCTCAATGGCCAGGCCGGCGTCATTCTTCGCCTCAACCGGAGGACAAGAGTTTTTCGCGTCTTTGCTGAGAGCAGGTCCAGATGCAGAAGCGGATTGCGCTGCTCTTGAAGGTCGTCGGTAAAGACGATGTCAGCTTGTGCGTTGTCATCCGCAGTGAGGATGCTTGCTCCTCGCGCTTGAATATCATTCGCCAATTGCCGGAATGCCCCCGTTAGCAGGACGCTTTGTCCGTCCAGTGACGAAGGCAGGAAGTTGAGTACACGAAGGAGATTTGCGTTCATTTGGAATGGTTTAACAAGGGGTCTGGCGGAAACCGTATCGGCTTGTTCCCGTCGATTATGTGATATAGACCACCCGCGAATCCGGTCAAATTCGCAAATTGATGAGGAACGGCCAGAAAAGGCCCGCTCCGGAAGAAGGAATTATATGGCAACCACCTGGACCAAGGAGCAGATCGAGGATCTGCTGAAGCGCGAGAAATTCACCTACCAGCGCATTGAACTGCCTTTCGGGCTGGCAACCGATGGTGCCGACCGCTCCGCCACGGCGCGCGCCATATTTCCGGAAAGCCTGAAGGGAAAGTCGGTTCTCGACCTCGGCTGCAACAATGGTTTCTTCTGTTATGAAGCGGCGCGCCGCGGTGCCACCCGCGTCGTCGGACTCGATGTTGAACCGGACATGATCAGAAAAAACCGCATTCTGGCGGGCGTGTTGGGACTTGACGTTGAATTCAAGGTCATCGATCTCGACCGTGAAAGGCTGGTGGAGTCTTTTGACTATGTCCTGTGCCTCAACGTCCTGCATCATCTCCGCTACCCACTCTATACCCTCGACAATCTTGCTGTGATCACCAAGGAGAAGCTGGTTCTGGAAATGGCTTCCTTCGGGCTGGCCGACAGCCTGCGCATGGGCATTTTTCCGGCGCTCTCACCTGTCATATCGAGGCTGCCCGTCGTCTTTGTCAGCCCGGGTCATGCCCGCAAGAAGCTCAAGCGTTTTGTTATCACGCAAGCGGCCATCCGGAATTTGCTGATGACGCATCGGCGGATATTTTCGAGCTGCGCCATATCGCCATCAGAATTCAAGGGCCGCTATCTGGTGAGGGCCGAGAAATACGCCATCGATCACATGATCGTCGTGGCAGGCCCCACGGGATCGGGAGCCGCCAAATTTGCCAACGATATTGCTGCGGGCAGGAACGAGAGCGTTGCGAAAGCCCTCAAGCTGGACGGAGCTAAAGTTTCGCGTTTTCCGCTTGAGGAGGGCTCCCAGGCACAAGTTGCTGTCATGGACTATGATTTGCTCAATCCCTTCATGAGGACCGGCAATGTCCATTCGCGCGATGTGGAGCTGGACATTCTTTCGGTGGCCAAGAAAGTCTCATTCGTGACGTTGAAACCTGCTGCGGAGGAACTCCGGCAGGCCTACGAGAAGCAGATGCGCCGCGGCAAGGTTTTTGGAAAACCGAGCAAGCGAGAAAGAAAGATTCTGGAAACCTACTCCGACGAACAGTCACTCACAGCGCACTACCGGCCGTGGTTCGATTTCCTGGAGAGTCGCGGCGATGAGAGCATTGTCGCCGAAACCAAGGGTGATGGTTCTTCCGTTTGAAAACGGGGGCGAGATCCTGGCGAATCGGACGAGCAGGTAGAATCACCTGTGAAGTGAAAGATGCGCCAGGCTCAATGGGCTGGCGCAACTTTTCACCCTCAACCGCTGCGCAGTTGAGGGCTCGTTGCGCTAGCAACCTGCGGTCAGTTGAAGCGCAGCCGCCTATCGGAAGCTTTTCAGGCCCATGGCATCGGCATAGGCCAGGCATTCTTGCCATGGCCTGATGGACGATGAA
>JAIBJH010000130.1 GCA_020029455.1 Hyphomicrobiales bacterium | reverse complement strand
CGGAAGCCATGACAAGTAAATCACCAGCCAGACCCCAAAAGCAAAAGCGATGGGGAAGATCATGGCGGCGATGATGCCGAGGCCCAGGAAACTCCAGAGATGTGAATCGGGCACGGCGAGGGAAACAAGCCAAAGGCAGAGAATGAAGGTCATGACGGCAGCAACAACCGAAGTGAGATAGCCTAAAATGATCAGAGCAATTTGACGGGCAAGTGCCACCATCATCCGTGGGCATCAGCGGCGGGCCGATCCTTCGCCCGCATGCGCTGGCTTTCGCTCTTCAACTGTCCGCAGGCAGCCATGATATCGCGGCCGCGTGGGGTGCGCACGGGCGAGGCATAGCCTGCCTTGTTCACGATTTCCGCAAAGCGCTCGATCGTATCCCAATCGGAGCACTCATATTGCGTGCCGGGCCAGGGATTGAAGGGAATGAGATTGATCTTGGCGGGAATTCCGGCGAGCAGCTTCACCAGGCGCTTGGCATCCTCGGGTGTATCGTTGACGCCCTTCAGCATCACATATTCAAAAGTGATGCGGCGGGCATTGGAAAGACCGGGATAGGCGCGGCAGGCGGCAAGCAATTCAGCAAGCGGATATTTCTTGTTGAGAGGCACCAGCTTGTTTCTGATCTCATCTGTCGTGCCATGGAGAGAAATCGCCAGCATGGTGCCGATCTCGTCACCGGCGCGGACAATCTCCGGAACGACGCCAGAAGTTGAAAGCGTGATGCGGCGCTTCGACAGCGAAATGCCATCGCCGTCGCTGGCAATTTCCATGGCCTGCTTCACATGGTCAAAATTGTAAAGCGGTTCGCCCATGCCCATGAGCACCACATTGGTGATGTAGCGGCCCGAACTGGGCGGCTGAGGATTGGCGGCAAGATCTTCGGGCCAGTCATTGATTGCATCGCGGGCCAGCATGATCTGGCCGACAATTTCTTCCGACGTCAGATTGCGCACCAGCTTCTGGGTGCCGGTGTGGCAGAAGGTGCAGGTGAGGGTGCAGCCCACTTGCGAGGAAATGCAGAGCGTGCCCCGGTCTTCTTCGGGGATATAGACCGTTTCGATCTCGTGGCGCTGGCCCCTTTCATCAGGAGCAAGACGCAACAGCCATTTCCGTGTGCCATCACTGGACTTCTGTTCCGTCACCACTTCGGGGCGGGAAATCTGATAGGCATCACCCAGTTTTTCGCGAAGTTCGCGCGCGATGTTTGTCATCACTGAGAACTCTGTGACGCCCTTGTGATAGATCCAGTGCCAGAGCTGGTTCGCCCGCATGCGGCGCTGCTTTTCGGGAACGCCGACCCGGCCCAGCGCCTCCATCAATTCCTCGCGCGAAAGCCCGACAAGCGTGGGCCGCGTGTCGTTCTGGATATAACGCCCGGGTAAATGATCGGGGAGCGATGAAATCAGCGTGGCCATGGCCTGTCGTTTACTTGCTTTCGAAGGCGCCGACCATGGGCCCCAGCGGCATGAAGCTGTCAAAACGGTCAAGCTCCCTGGCATATAGGGAGGATATGGAGCCATCGAAGAACAGGGCATTGCGGCATTTCAAACCATCGCGGAAGAGCCTGGCGAATTCATAGAAGGTGACGGGGCCTTCCGAAATGACAAAGACAGCCTTGCCCTTGCCATCAATCCCCACGCCGTTTCTCATTTTGCGGGAGGTGCCGGCGGGCGAGAATTTTGGATGAAGCTTGCCATCGAGAACCAGCATAGGCCCCGACTGGCTGGCAAAATCGGGCTTCAGGCCCGACTTGCCGAAGGCCTCGGTTTCCATGACGCCGGGCTTGCCGTTGTCGATAAAGAACACGCCATTGGGCTTTAGATGAAAATTGCCGCCGCCGTTGCGGCGATTGAGCTTTTTCACTTGCCTGCCGTTTTCGATGTAGAGGCCGATGGGGCGGAAATCCTCGCCATACATGCCGGCATTCATGGCAAAGCGGAGGACCTTGCCGTCATCTTCCAGTTCCTGTTCCAGGCCGAAGAAGTAGCGATAGGGCTCGCCGGACTTGCTGAGATTGAAGGTCTCCAGCGTCAGGCCGTTGCCGCCGGAGCTGCAGGTGGAATAGTTCTGGCCTTCGAAGCGCACGCCCCGGCAGGAAGGTTCGCCCGCCTTTGCGACGGGGCCGGAAAGAATGAAGACTGCCGTGACAAGGCAGGCCCAGGCGCTACTTGCACGCACTGTCGATAGCGCCGAGCGCCGCTGTGAAGCCATTGAGCGAATAGGTGTCAGTGGTTTCAGTGCCGCGCTGGGAGGTGCCCTTCACGATCATGACCATGCCGCCCTTCATGGCGGCGATGATTGAGCGCTCGGTCTCGACCTTGTCAGTCCAGGCAAGTTCGCCCACGGGATAGAGAACGAAGTTCTGTTCGCCCACGGCGAGGGTTACGTCGACCCCTTCCTTGAACTGATAGCCGATCATGGTGGAGGGCTGGGCCTTCACCTTCTTGCCGGGCCAGTGGGTGACCATGAAGTAGATATCGGAGCGCTTGGCCTTGCGGCTGGTCTGGCTCTTGAGGGGCGCGCCAAAGACGTAACAGACCTTGGATTCGGGCGTGTCATAGGTGAAGGCTTCCCAGCTTTCGAACTTGCCGAGAGAGACTTCTCCCTCAGCCTGTGCGGGCACGGCCGCAAGCATCGCCACTACTGCAAGGGCAAAAGCGCGCCAAAGGCACGTATGTCCGGTCGTTGTCATGGAAACTTTGTACTGCGCCATCCCTTAACCATTTTGCAGGGCCATCGGCAACTCCCCCATCTACCGTGCCGGGCCCACCTGCAGAACTGATTGTAGAAAACACAGGAATCCGGCCCAAATGCGGCACTGCGACACAGGTCTATGTTGCGCTGCAAAAACAGGATCGATAGGCTTGCGGCATGCCTTCTGCCTATTTTTCCAGCGTCTCTGGCAATCTCCGGCTTGCAGCCAGTGAATTGGCGGCATTGGCCAGCAAGGCGCAGGACAGGCTGGCACGGGCGCTCGCTGCCGGCGCCTCAATCGATGATGAGCAGCACCGGGCGCACGGGCTTTCATGGCTTGCCACTTACCGCGAGGTTCTGGGCGTCCTGGCGCAATATCTCGAGGCCATGCAGGAGGCCGGCACTGTCAAGGATCTCGACCAGTTGCTCATTGCAATCGCCGCGGGGGAATATCTGAACCAGGTGCTGGGCGGCATTCCCATGAACCAACAGGAATTCGTGCGCGCCCACGAGCTTGGGTTGAGCGAGGCGGACCTTGCGCCACTTCGGGTCAATCCACTGGTCCACAACGGCAACACTGTGGAAAACCGCAAGCTGGCACTTGCCTTGCTGCGGGCGCAGCCGGGCGCACTCATTGCGGAGACAAGCGTGCTTTCTTCCGATCTGGAAGAAATGCGGAGCACCATGAACCGCTTTGTCGCCGACAAGGTGGCGCCTCACGCTCATCGATGGCATCTCGACAATGCTTATGTGCCGCTGGAGCTCATTTCCGAATTGGCGGAGCTTGGTGTTTTTGCGCTGACACTGCCGGAAGAATTTGGCGGGCTGGCGCTCTCCAAGCAATCCATGTGCCTTGTGTCGGAGGAATTGTCGCGAGGCTGGATCGCGGTGGGCTCGCTTGGCACAAGAGCCGAGATTGCTTCGGAATTGATTCTGGGCGGCGGAACGGAAGAGCAGAAACAGAAATGGCTGTCGCGCATTGCTTCGGGTGAAATCCTGACGACAGCGGTGTTCACGGAACCCAACACAGGTTCTGATCTGGGTTCACTGCGCACGAGGGCGGTGCGCGATGGGGACCGATACTTGATCACCGGCAACAAAACCTGGATCACTCATCCGGTGCGCGCCGACCTGATGATGATGCTGGCCCGCACCAATGCGGATGAGAAGGGTTACAAGGGGCTCTCGTTGTTCCTTGTCGAAAAGCCGCGCGGCACGGAGGACAATCCGTTTCCGGCACAAGGCATGAGCGGCAGCGAGATCGAAGTGCTCGGCTATCGCGGCATGAAGGAATATGAAATCCGCTTTGAGAATTTCGAAGTGAAGGCGGAAAATCTTTTAGGCGGCATTGAGGGTCAGGGCTTCAAGCAATTGATGCAGACTTTCGAAAGTGCGCGCATCCAGACAGCGGCGCGGGCGGTAGGCGTGGCGCAGTCAGCGCTTGATCTGGCGCTGCGTTATGGGTCGGAGCGGCAGCAGTTCGGCAAGCCTATCATTTCCTTCCCACGGGTTGGCGACAAGATTGTGCTGATGGCGGCGGAGCTTCTGGCGGCGCGGCAGCTTACCTATCACGCGGCGCGCGCCAAGGATGAGGGTCGGCGCTGCGATGTGGAGGCCGGCATGGCGAAGCTTCTCGCGGCGCGCGTTGCCTGGGCCAATGCCGACAATTGCGTGCAGATCCATGGCGGCAACGGCTTTGCGCTGGAATTTCCGGCAAGCCGCGTTCTCTGCGATGCACGCATTCTCAATATCTTTGAAGGCGCGGCGGAAATCCAGGCCCATGTCATTGCGCGGAGATTGCTTGAAGGCAGCAACTAGCTCGCAGTGATTTTCAGGCCGGCGATGAAGCCGCCGGAAAAAAGCCCGGCGACGGTTGCATAGAAATCATCGAGGCCATCAACCACTTCAGCGCCGTGAATGGTGACGTTACGATCGCGGGCGGCGCGATAGGCGGCAAGACGTGATGCAGTGAAGGACGTCCAGTCGGCGGTTGCGTCAATCAATTGCACCGCCGCAAATCCGGCACCGGAGAGGTCGCTGCGATATTCTTCCGGCGTTGGAACGTGTGGACATTGAACTTTGATGGCGAGCGCTTCGGTTTCTGCGGCTGTTGCGTTTCGGTTTCTGCCAAAGTCTTCGATGTAGAGCGCTCCTCCTTCCCTCAAGACCGAGCGGCAAACCCGGAACAGCCTGGCGCGATCGGGAATGTGCAGGAAGCACAGCATCGAGACGATGCAATCGAAATTTCCTGCAACGCCGTCCAGCACATTGCCGCAGCGGTGATCCACGAGGCCGGAGAGGCCGCAGCGGCGTGTGAGGTCCTCGCCGACAGCGCTCAGGTCTTCCTGAAGTTCGAGGGCTGTCACATGGGCGCCGGTTCTTTCGGCGATATAGCGGGCAGGGCCCCCAATGCCGGCGCCGATGTCTAGAACGCGCATGCCGGGCTTCAGGCTAAGTGCGGCAATCGCTTCCTCAACAGCCTCGGTGCCGTGATAGTGAAACTGGTCAAAGGGCGTGAGGTCCGAGACCTTGAGCGGCAGATCAGGCGTCAAGCCTTGCGCCGCAAGCTCCCTGTGGATGCGATGGACGCGGTCATATAGCTTCATGGCCTTCATCCCACTATATCGCTACAAACGCAGGCCAAAGGCAACCGAGCTCAAACTTCATGAAATCCATCCTCATCACCGGCTGTTCGACCGGCATCGGCTATGTCTGCGCCAAGGGGCTGAAGGCGCGCGGCTACAGGGTCTTCGCCACGGCGCGGAAAGATGAGGATCTCAAGCGTCTGCAAGCGGAGGGGTTTGAAGCAATTGAGCTGGACTACCGCTTTCCGGAGTCGGTCGAGAGTTGCGCGGCGGAGGTTTCTAAGAGGACCGGCGGCGAACTCTATGGGCTTTTCAACAATGGCGCCTATGGCCAGCCGGGAGCAGTCGAGGACATCACGCGCCCCGTTCTCGAAGAGCAGTTCGCGGCCAATGTCTTCGGCTGGCACCAGCTTGCAACGCTCTGTCTGCCGATGATGCGCAAACTTGGCGAAGGCCGCATCGTGAATTGCTCTTCGCTGCTGGGACTCCTGGCGCTCAAGTGGCGCGGGCCCTATACGGCCTCGAAATTTGCGATAGAGGGATTGACCGATACATTGCGCCTGGAATTGCGTGACACCAGGATCAAGGTCGTCACCATCAATCCCGGACCCATCGAAAGCAATTTTGTGAAGAATGCACGGGCAGCCTTCGAGAAGAACGTGGACATGAGCCATTCGCACTATCGGGCGGCCTTCGAGCACCAGCGGCAAAGGTTGGACCGGGGCGGCAACAACCGTTTCAAGCTGCCGGCAACGGCGGTTCTGGGCAAGCTCATCCTGGCGCTGGAAAAAGAAAATCCGCGGGCGCATTATTACGTGACCACGCCGACTTATGTCATCGCGCTGGTGCGGCGCCTGGCTCCGCAGCGGGCTATCGATTATTTCGCCAACAGGGTTTCCGACAAATGAACATCGCCAACAGCCTTCCCATTCTTGCCATCATCGCGGTTTTCATCGTGCTGGTGCTGGGCCTCATCAACATGATGCGCGGCGGCAATTCCAACCGCTCGCAAATGCTGATGCGCTGGCGCGTGGGGCTGCAGTTCATCGCCATCCTCGTCATCATGGGCGTGCTGTGGTTCACCCAGCGCGGCTCTTGATTCGAGAGCCACTGCTTCCCATCTGTACCGAAGTTTTGCTGGAGGCTTTCCCATGGCTTCATCTGACGAACGGACTGTGCAGACAGGTTTCTGGCCGAAGCTTGCGGGCAATCTGGCGCGCGTTCCCTTTGCCGAAGAAGTGGTCGCCGCCTGGTATTGCGCCTTTGATCCGTCAACGCCTGTCAAGGTGAAGGGCACGCTGATCGCGGCGCTGGCCTATTTCATCATGCCTTTCGACGTGATCCCGGATTTCCTTCTGGTGCTCGGTTTTACCGATGACCTTGCGGTGCTGATGACGGCGATGGCGATGGTGAGGGGCTCCATCCGCCAGGAACACCGCGACAAGGCAAAAGCCAAGATCGCGGAATTGCAGGGAAAATCACTTTCTTCCTGATTTGGGAATTTAGCACTTGACACCGCGCGGTGAAATGGGCTAAAAAGTGCATATTCCCGAATTGGGAGAGAATTTCCGGCCTGCTGACAGTTCCTGTCGGCGGGCCGTTTTATTTGGTGGCCCCATGACATTTACACAAAACTTATGGATCTTCGCCGTGCTGGTCTTCGGCATCATCGCCGTGCCCGGCATGGATATGTTTTTCGTTATCGCCAATGCGCTGACGGGCGGCCGGGGGCGCGGCATTGCGGCGACGGCAGGCGTCATGCTGGGAGGCGTATTTCACACGGTCTTTGCGGCAGTTTGTGTCGGCATGCTGACGGCGCTGCCCATTGCGGTTTTCACGTCGATGCTGCTGGCAGGGGCTGCGTATATGGCTTGGATCGGCTGGACGCTGGTCAAGAGTTCCATCACGGTTGCAAGCCTCGGCACATCGGGCGCGGCATCGCTACGCACCGCCTTCGGCCAGGGCTTTGTCACCTGCGCCCTGAACCCCAAGGCCTATATGTTCACGCTTGCGGTCTATCCGCAATTCATGTTGCCACGATATGGGCCGGTGTGGGCGCAGGCTATCGCCATGGGCCTCATTACGGTTGCCACACAGGCGGCGATCTATGGCGGGCTGGGCTTGGCGGCCGCCAAGTCACGGGA
>JAIBJH010000129.1 GCA_020029455.1 Hyphomicrobiales bacterium | reverse complement strand
TCGCGACCGTTTTGAAACCGGTGTTTCGGACGAGCGCCTGAAGGACCTGACCCATGTCTCCCGCGCCTTTGACGAATTGTTGAATCGCGCGCCACTTTCACAAGCGCCCTTTGTGGGCAAGAGCGCCTTTGCCACCAAAGCCGGTATTCACGCCTCCGCCCTCGCCAAGGAACCAGAGACCTATGAGCATGTGCCGCCGGAAATCGTGGGCAACCGCCGCCGCGTGCTGGTCTCGGATCAGGCCGGAAAATCAAATCTTTTAGCCGAACTCACCCGCGTCGGCCTTGCCGTCTCGAAGGATGATCCGCGTCTCGATCTTCTCTTACGCGAGGTGAAGGAACGCGAAGCCCAAGGCTATGCCTATGACGGCGCTGATGCCTCCTTCGAGTTGCTGGCCCGCCGCATGCTGGGCTCCGTGCCGCACTATTTCGATGTGCTTTCCTTCCGCACCTCAGTGGAGCAGTTCAATGGCGAAATGCATTCCGAAGCCATTGTGAAAGTGAAGGTCGGTGACGAAGTGATGATCAATGCGGGCGAGGGCAACGGCCCCGTCAATGCGCTCGACGTGGCCCTACGCAAGGATCTGGGCAAGTTCCAGAAACATATCGAAGACATGGACCTCGTAGACTTCAAAGTCCGTATCCTCAATGGCGGAACGGGAGCCACAACCCGCGTTCTGGTGGAAAGCCGCGACGGCAAGGGTGAGCGCTGGTTCACAGTGGGTGTTTCCCCCAACATCGTCGAGGCTTCTTTCCAGGCGCTGCTCGACTCCATCACCTACAAGCTGGTGAGGGATGGTGTGATGGCATGAAACTCCTTCCCCTTTGAGGGGAAGGTGTCACCGCGCAGCGGTGACGGAAGGGGTGTGAGTCACGCGGCTGACCCTCTCCGTCGCGGCCTTCGGCTACGACACCTCTCCCTGAAGGGAGAGGAGAAGTGGGTGCATGCACCCCGATCATGCGCTCATGCCGGATCAACGCTGGCGGGCATAGCAAGCCACGCCTAAAGCGCGCCCATGATTGCCAAAGTCCAGGGCCTCAGCGAGCCTCATAAGGGCGTGCTTTATGCCGTGATCGCCCATCTCATCTGGGGCGTGATGGCGCCATACTTCGGACTGATCCGCCACATCTGGGCGGGTGAGATCGCCGTCAATCGCGGACTCTGGTCGCTCCCAGTCGCCGCCCTCATTATCTGGTGGCTTGGCCAATGGGGCGATGTCTGGAAGATCTTCCGCAACCCGAGACAGCTTGCCATCCTCGCGCTCTGTAGCTTCATCATTGTTTTCAACTGGGGCTTCTATGTCTGGTCCATCGAGGTGGGCCGCACCATGGAATCGAGCCTCGGCTACTACATCAATCCGCTCTTGAATGTGGTTGCGGGCTATCTCTTCCTTGGTGAGCGCTTTAACCGCTTTCAGCTGGTAGCGATCGCTCTAGCGGTGGTCGCCGTCATCATCCAGACCCTGGGCACCGGCGTATTTCCCTGGCTGGGGCTGATGCTCGGCGGCTCCTTCTGCCTCTATGGGCTCCTGCGCAAGATGATTCATGTTGGCCCGACGCAAGGCTTCATGGTGGAGGTCATGCTCTCCGCGCTGCCGCTCGTTGCCTATGAATATTACCTGTTCAGTCAGGGCACTGCGCTGTTCGGTTCGACACCCTTCAACACGCTGATGCTGATGGGCTGCGGCCTCATGACTACGGGCGCGCTCGTTTTCTTCACTGCCTCGCTGAAGCGCATTCGCTATTCGACGGCAGGCCTCCTGCAATACATCTCGCCATCTCTCGTTTTCCTCACCGCCGTCTTCATGTTCGGTGAGCCCACGGGCTTCTGGAAAATCCTCTCCTTCGCGCTGATTTGGATTGCGCTTGCCATCTACTCCTATTCGACGATCCGCGAGGAGCGCGACCGCCGCCGCACGGTGGAAGACGAAAGCCTGGTTCCCGCCGAATAGCTACATCCGATCCTTGATCACATCGACCGGCGCTACATCACGGGTCTTCTCGCGCCGGTCCAAATAGGCAGGGATCACGGCGTCCGCACCTTTCGCCACATCAAGCGCCACTTCTAACTCCCTGCGAATGAAACCTTCCTCGCGCATATGCGTGATAAGCTCGAGGAGCCCGTCCCAGAAACCTTCCGCATTGCAGAGAATAATGGGCCTCGCGTGCTGCTTGAGCTGCGCCCAGGTGACGATTTCGGCCAATTCCTCCAGCGTGCCGAGCCCGCCGGGTAGCGCCACAAAGCCGGTGGCGCGCTCGAACATCGCCATCTTCCGTTCATGCATGTTGCGCGTGACAATAAGCTCATGGACCTCGTCCAGCATCCGCTCCCTGCTGACGAGGAATTCCGGGATGATACCGGTGACATGACCGCCACCGGCCAGCACGGCACGCGCCACCTCGCCCATGAGGCCAATGCTGCCGCCGCCATAGACAAGCCCGATGCCTGCCTTCGCCATGGCGGCCCCAAGCGTCCGCGCTGTCGCGGCATAATCGGGGTTCCGGCCATCCGAAGACCCGCAATACACACAAAGTCTATGGTCGGGGACTTTCATTCCAGTTCCTTCGAATCTTTGCATTCGTCCGTCCGAAACCCTATTAAGCGCGGTAAGTGTGCCTATCTAGGCATAAGATTGGCGCCCCCAAGGGCCGGGGCGAGAGGCGGATAGTTTCATGATGAACAGGAACCAGTGGATCGCTTTTTCAGGCGTAGCCGTGGCGGCGCTCGCTGTCTTGGGGGGCCTGCTTTACTATTCTGGGAACAAGCCCCAATCACAAACCACAACAGCAGCCGCGCCACAGGCCCCCGCACAGGCTCCAGCCTCGGCACCAGTTCAGGCCAGTGAGGTTCCTGCAGTGCCGAAGGTTGAGGAACAGACGGCCGAACAGCCCAAGCAGCCCGAAACCCAAGTGGCAGTGGCAATACCTCCTGCAGCCAAGGCCCCAGAACCTACAGCACCTGCAGCGCCTGTTGCGGAACCCGAGGCAGGCCCGCCACCCAAGGAAGTCCTTCCTGCCTTTGACATGGTGCGCGTCGAGAAAACCGGCGATGCCGTGATCGCTGGCCGGGCCGCACCTGGCGCGCAAGTTGCCGTGAAGTTCAATGGCGAGGTAGTGGGTAGCGCTACCGCCAATGCCGATGGCGCCTTTGCCATTGTGCCGGAAAAACCGCTGTCCAAGGGCACAGGGATGCTGACCTTGGAAATGACCAAAGATGGCAAGACTACGCAATCCGAAGGCAGTGTCGTTGTGGCGGTTAAGGAAGATGCTCCGGCGCTGGTCGCCAAGGTTGAGCCTTCCGCACCAACGAAGGTCACGCAGGTGCCCGCTCCTGCTGAGGGCGCTCCGCCTGACGAGGTTCAGCTCAACGTCGTTGAATATGATTCCGCCGGCAACATTGTCTTCTCGGGCCGCGCCAAGCCGGGTTCGGCCGTACGCTTCTATGTTGACAATGTGCTGGCAGGAGAGGCCACGGCCGGGGAGCAGGGCGAATGGCAATACACCGGCGGCGCCACTGTTGCGCCCGGGGAGCATGTGCTGCGCGCCGACCAGCTGGATGTGGGCGGCAAAGTGGTAAGCCGCATCGAGCTTCCCTTCTTCCGCGAGAAGGAGGAGGTCGCCATTGCGGCCCAGGCGCAACCAGTGCAACCCATGGCAAAACCTACAGAAGCGCCGCAGAAGCCGGGCACAAGGATGGCCGCCGCCGAGATCATTGTGCCGGAGCGTATTGTAATCCAGCCCGGCCACAATCTTTGGCGCCTCTCCCGTCAAATTTACGGCAAGGGCAGGCTCTATACCGTGATCTATGAAGCCAACCGCGACCAGTTGCGCAATCCGAACCGCATCTATCCTGGCCAGATCCTCGCCGCGCCGAACGTCAAGGCAAACTAAGTGCGATCATTGACGGCAACGGCAGCTGCCTCCCAGAAGACGGAGCGCAGCCAGTGGGAAACCATGCGGGGCCTCACGCCTTACATGTGGCCCACTGGCCGGACGGACCTGAAGCTCCGTGTAGTCGTGGCGCTGCTGCTTTTGATCCTCTCGAAAGTCGTCACCGTTTTCACGCCCTACGCCTTCAAATACGCTACCAATGCGTTGGTGCCCACCGACAATCCGGCGGCCATCGCCATCACCGTGGCGCTCGCAATGGTGTTGGCCTACGGCACGGGCCGCATATTCATGGTGGTCTTTGCACAGCTGCGTGATGCCATCTTCGCCAAGGTGGGCCAGCGCGCCGTGCGCCAGATGGCGACAGAAACCTTCGAGCATCTCCACGGCCTGTCTCTCAAGTTTCACTTGGAGCGCCGCACCGGCGCCTTGAGCCGCATCATGTCGCGCGGCATCAATGGCGTAGATTCCGTTCTGCGCTTTGCTCTCTTCAACACTGTGCCGACCGCCTTCGAAATCCTCCTCGTCTGCGTACTGCTCGCCGTGAGCTTCGGCTGGATCTATTCGGTGATCGTGCTCATCACCATCATCGCCTATGTGGGCTTCACCTATTTGGCTACCGAATGGCGCATGAGTATCAGGCGCATCATGAACGAGGCCGACACGGATGCCGGCGGCAAGGCCATCGACAGTTTGCTCAATTTCGAAACGGTAAAATATTTCGGCAACGAACGCCACGAAGCAACACGCTACGATCAATCCATGGCCGTTTATGAGAAGGCCTCCATCAAGACTTGGATATCGCTAGCGGTGCTGAACTCCGGCCAGGCGATCATCTATTCCATCGGCCTCACTGCCATCATGGTGCTGACCGCCATGGCAATCCGCAACGGCACCAGCACCATCGGCGATTTTGTCATGGCCAACGCGCTGATGATTCAGCTTTACATGCCGCTCAACTTCATCGGCTCCTCTTACCGCGAGATCAAGCAGGGACTGATGGATGTGGATGGCATGCTTGACGTTTTGGCCCAGGCGCCCGACATCAAGGACAAGCCGGGTGCTCCCGATTTCAAGCCGGGCAAGGGCCATATCGTCTTTGAGAAGGTGGACTTTTCCTACGATCGCGAGCGGCCCATCCTCAAGAACATCAGCTTTGAAATTCCGGCCGGAAAAACTGTTGCCATCGTTGGGCCCTCGGGCGCGGGGAAGTCCACCATTTCAAGGTTGCTGTTCCGCTTCTATGATTTAACTGCAGGCCGCATCCTGATCGATGGTCAGAACATTTCTGATGTAGGCCAGCAGTCGCTGCGCGGTGCTATCGGCATGGTGCCGCAGGATACCGTGCTCTTCAACGACACGGTGCGTTACAACGTCCGCTATGGTCGACCCGACGCCTCTGATGAAGAAGTGGAACAAGCTGCTCGCATGGCGCAGATCCATAGCTTCGTCATGAAACTGCCGAAGCAGTATGAAGCGCTCGTCGGCGAACGCGGCCTCAAGCTCTCGGGTGGCGAAAAGCAGCGCGTCTCCATCGCCCGCACCATCCTCAAGGGCCCACCCATTCTCATTCTTGATGAGGCAACCTCTGCGCTCGACAGCCTCACTGAACAGGAAATCCAGAAGGCGCTGCGGCAAGTCTCGAAGAACCGCACAACGCTGGTTATCGCCCACAGGCTTTCGACCATCGTCGATGCCGATGAGATCATCGTGCTTGACAAGGGACGCATTGCCGAACGCGGCACCCATGCTCAACTCCTGAAGAAAAAAGCCGGTCTCTACGCCGGCATGTGGAATCGCCAGCGTGAGGCCGAAGAGGCTCGCAAGAAGTTGGCGAAAATCGGCTCGCCCCCAGCAAAGATTGCCGATCCGGAAACGGCCCTGGTCAACGAAGAGTGAATCAACTTTTCTGAAAGCCTGTGCGGCAGTCAGCCATTAACGTTGGCTTCTGGAAATCGGCCAAATTTGCAGAAAACTTGATTCAAATACGCGGCAATTCACCATTGTTTACGGCCGCAAGGCGCAATGTGCCCCCAACGCCACGGAACACGTGGAGGGTCAAACTGGGCAGCTAGCTTCCCCAAAAGAAGAAGCAGCGCCCACCAATTCGGGGATGTGGGTCAAATAGGAGCGAGGAGCGCGCGCCATCTAAGCAACAGATATAGTCCAGCCGGTCCTCCCTGGTTGGAGCTGAAGTCGCGGGGGCGGAGTGGGGTCCGCTCCCGCGATTTTCATTTTCGTTGGAATGCGCTAAGGGGCTGCGCCATGACCATCATCGACAGCATCACTTCCTCCTTCGTGCCCGTCCATCGGGAAGGCTGGCGCTTTGTCGCCATTTTTGCCGCCGTTGCCCTGTTCTTCTTCTGGATCAGGTGGGTGCCTTTGGCGTGGGTCGCCGTGATCCTCACTGTCTGGTGCGCCTATTTCTTCCGCGATCCCGAACGGGTAACGCCATTGGGCCGCTCGCTTGTGGTCTCACCCGCCGATGGCGTCGTCAGTTCCATCGCTTCCGTCATCCCGCCGCCGGAACTTGACCTTCCGCGCGAGCGCCACACCCGCATTTCCGTGTTTATGAATGTCTTCGACGTCCACATCAACCGCAGCCCGCTTGATGGCCGTATAACACGGCTTGCCTATATTCCAGGCGCCTTCCTTAACGCCGAACTCGACAAGGCCAGCGAAGACAATGAACGCCAGGCCCTCACCATCGAAAGCGAGGCAGGCCCCGCCATTGGCGTTGTCCAGATCGCAGGGCTTGTTGCGCGCCGCATCGTGAAATTCGTAGGCGAGGGCGACAGGCTTCATGCTGGCCAGCGTTTCGGCCTCATTCGTTTTGGCAGCCGCGTCGATGTCTATATTCCCGAAGAAGTGGCTCCGCTCGTCGCCTTGGGCCAGCGCTCCATTGCTGGCGAAACTATTTTGGCTGACCTTGAGCGCAAGGGCGCCGCCCAACCCTCGCGTCGCGAATAGAGCGATGGCCGACGAAATCCAAAATCCGGAAACCGCCCCGCGCAATTTCCGCGCCGTTCCTCTCCGTTTTCTTCTGCCGAACCTCATTACGTTGGTTGCGCTGTGCAGCGGTATCACCGCCATCCGGCTTGCCTTCGAGGGCCGATTTGAAATTGCCACAGCGGCCGTAATCCTCGCCATTTTCCTCGATGCCATAGACGGCAGGCTGGCGCGCATGCTGCGCGGCACATCCCGCTTCGGTGCCGAGCTTGATTCGCTGGCTGACTTCGTGAACTTCGGTGTGGCCCCGGCGTTGCTACTTTATTTCTGGGCCCTCAACACCACCCGCCCCATCGGCTGGGTCATCTGCCTCATGTTTGCCGTGGCCTGCGCTCTCAGGCTGGCCCGCTTCAATGTCGCCCTGGATGATCTGAACAAGCCTGCCTTCGCCGGCAACTTTTTTTCCGGCATTCCAGCGCCCGCTGGAGCGGCGCTGGCGATGGTGCCGCTTTACTATGGCTTCCTCGTTGGCGACATCGAGGGCCACAGGTACGCGGTCTTTGTGGCGCCGCTCATCGTGTTTCTTGCCATCATGATGGTGAGC
>JAIBJH010000128.1 GCA_020029455.1 Hyphomicrobiales bacterium | reverse complement strand
TGCAGGAAGGCTCGAACGTTATTCCCATATAGTTATTGGTGCCGGCGAGGATCGTCTCCTTGCCCTTGATGATGGCGCGCGTCGGCGACAGGATGCGGTCATTGACCGGCCCCATGGCATTGACGCCCATCGACATCATGCGCTCGAAACGCTCGATGATGCCCTTGTGCTTGTCGAGGAGATCAATCATCGCTCATGCCTTCTTGATGCGCGCCTGGACCACTTTGACGAGATCGCCGATGGTGTGCGTCTCAGAGACGACGTTCATCGGAATCTCGATATCGAACTTGTCCTCAACATCCATGATGAAATCGAGAACACCGACTGAATCGATGTTGAGCTCGGCGGGAATGTCCGTTGCCTGCGTGAGGGTGATTCCCTTTGTATTGAAATGTTGCAGGAGGGTGCAGATTTCGGTGGTGATATCTTCTTCAGTCATGGCGCTCGCTTCTATCGTCTGCCCCTGTGCGCGGCAACTTTCCCCGTTCCTGATACCAGCGGATGGTATCGGGCAGACCTTGCGACAACACGATGGGATTGGGCCTGGGCCAGTTTTCTCCCGTTGCCACCCAGTCCGGGTGATAGAGTTCGTGCATCTTGCCCTGGCTGATCATCTGCGCGTGGCCACTCACCGCAGCCCATGCGTCAAATACCATTCCGGCAAGGCTCGCGAACCCAAGTGGCACAAAGATGCTGTTCTTGGGTGTGCCAAAGATGTGGCGGGTGACGGCGAGTAGATCGTTCCAGCCATGGCCGCCGGAAAGATCATCCACTTCAACAAGCCCTGTGCGTTCGCTTTCCAACGCATCGCACAGGACAGCCGCAAGGTCATCCACATGAATGAGCGAAAATCTCTGGCCACTATGACCCGGAATGATCGCAACCGAGCGCATGAGTTCTCTGAGCAGCGGCAGCGTCGCCTCATCGCCCGGGCCATAAACGGCGGGAGGCCTGACAATAAGAACCTTCATCTCTGCCGCGAGCGAGGCAACGGCCTGTTCCGCCGCATGCTTGCTCGCGCCATAGGCCGAAAGATGCGGCTCCCTCGCCGCCAGCGACGAGACATGGACGAAACGTTTGATGCCGGCGTCGAGAGCCGCTCTTACAAGATTGGCGGCGCCATCCCTGTTGATGGCAAAAAACCCTTCCCGCCCTCGCGCCGTGATGGCTCCCGCAAGATGCAGCACGGCATCGGCACCCGACACCAGTTCACCAAGCGCCATCTTGTTGAAGAGATCGCCCGTCACGACACGAAAGGCTCTGGCATTCTCAACACGGTCGGGATCGCGCGCCAGCACGCTCACCTCGTGCCCGCGTTCGATGAGCAATCTACTTACCGGCTGGCCAACAAATCCGGTCGCCCCCGTCAGGGCTATGCGCATGCGCGGCATGGATGGGACGCCTTGTTCAGGTGTCAGTTGATTTGCGGCGAGCCGATCTCGCCCACTTCGCCCATAAGATAACGTTCGCGCGCTCCGGCCCGCGACAGCTTGCCGGAAGACGTGAACGGCAGGCTCCGCGGTGCCACCAGCACGATGGAGCAATCAACGCCCGCCACCTGGTGCACCGCATTGTGGACGGCGCGGCGCAGGTCTTCCTGGGCTTTCGGCTCCACGATCTTGCACTCGACAAGCACCACCACTTCGTCGTCGCCGTCGCTGCCTTCCACGGCAAAGGCTGCTACTTCGCCCGACCTCAGCGGCTCGATGGCTTCTGCGGCCCACTCAATGTCCTGTGGCCAGATATTGCGGCCATTATGCAGGATCAAATCCTTCACACGGCCGGTGATGACAACCGCGCCGTCCAAGAGGTAGCCCATGTCGCCGGTATCGAGATAACCGTCTGCGCCGATCGTCTGCTGCGTTGCTTCCGGCGCGTTGAAATAACCGGCCATGAGGCTCGGACCCGTAACGAAGATGCGGCCCACCATGCGCTCGGTGAGAGGCTTGCCCTGCTCGTCGCGCACTTCAACCTTGTGTTCGGGAATCGGTTCCCCGCACACAACAAAGCTTCTCGTCTGCACACCCGAAGCACCCTTGCGCACCGGCACGGCGCGCTTCTTGTTCTTAAGGGCAGCAAGATCAACCGTGTCGATCTTGATCGGCGCATCCACATCGCTGATGGAAATGGCAAGCGTCGATTCCGCCATGCCATAGCTCGGCAGGAAAGCCTTGGCATTGAAGCCCGCCACCGCAAAGGTTTCGGCAAAGCGCGTCAGCACATCGGCGCGCACCATGTCGCCACCAATACCCGCCGCCCGCCAGCGCGACAGGTCGAGCGTGATGGCATCGCCAGCAATGCGCTTCGTTGCTAGCTCGTAGCCGAAAGTAGGTGATGAGGCGACGGTGCAGCCGTTCTCGCTCATCAGCTTCAGCCAAAGCGTGGGACGGCGCGCAAAGGCCGTGGTCGGCAGAAAATCCACCGTCACCTGAGCGACCAGCGGTGCGAGGCAGAAGCCCACAAGCCCCATATCATGATAGAGAGGAAGCCAGGAGAAGGCCCTGTCATCGGGCCGCGCCTTGAAACCATGCTGCACCATGCCGTCGGTGTTCGCCATGATGGCACGCTGCTTGATGAGAACACCCTTGGGTGCGGAGGTCGAGCCCGACGAATATTGCACATAGGCCACATCCCCTGCGCCAAATCCTTCGAGGCGCATGATGCTTTCAGGCAACGCACCGAGTTCCGCATGGGTGAGCACAAGCTTGAGGCCGGCAAGCTCCGCGCCTGCCGCAATATGCTCCTTCAGATCTTCACTGGTGATGACAGCAGCCACATCGGCAGCCGAGAACATGCCCGCCACCTTGGCGATATAGGCATCCTTGCCGCCGATATACATGCTGTAGGGAACAGGCGCCGGAACCAATCCGGCATATTGGCAGCCGAAGAACACCGCCATGAAATCAGCCCCCGTTTCGGCCACGACTGCAACACGGTCACCACGCTTGAGGCCAGCGGCCAGAAGCTTGCGCGCCGTGGAGAGCGCCCGATGGCGAAGCGCTGCATAGCTCAGCGTGCTGGAGAGTGCGCCGCGCCCGCCATAGAAATTGAAGCCCGTCTCGCCCTTCGCCGCATAGTCCAGCGCTTCGGCGATAGTGGAAAAGCCGCCTAGCCTCTGGGGCAGACTGTCATTCTGGCGCGGCGTTGCCGCCAACGCCTGTGCCGCCAAGCTGTTTGCATAAGCTGTCACTATTGCCTCAATTCCCAACCCGACTCGGTTACTTACGATTCCCCGCTCCCTGACCTTTAAGTAAAAGGGCGTTCGGCATTTCCGAAATCAATTGCTGTTTCAGAATGTAACAACGGATGGTTGGCTAAAAACCGAGCTTTTTCATGAGGATGGCAACCAGCGCCAGAAGCGCTACACCGGCTGCGAAGCCGGTCAGCCAAACATAGAGCAATTGTGCCCAAGTCAGAGGATGAAGCGCGCCCCACTGCCATGCTTTTCGCGGCTCCGGCTTGCGCGCAGTCTGGATTGTCCGGTGCGCTTCCAGCCGCAGGACTTCGCGCACCATGTCTTCCACGCTTACTTCGGTAGCTAACACGCTGCGGTGATCCTCGTGGTCTTCTTCCAGCACAAAGCTGCGGCCATCCGTGGCCATTGCAACCGAGCGCGAGAGATCAAGAAAGAGCCGCGGCGGAAAATCGGGCGGCAGCCGCAAGTCCATGCTCTGGCGGAGCGTACTGTCAGCCGGCAATGAATCGAGAAGCCGGCCACGCAAATGGTCGAGCCGGAGAGCGCCCGCATCCTGCGCCCGGATTACAGCCTCAAGATGGGCCGCCTCCGCTAGGCGCGCCTCCCGTAGGGCTGCTTCAAATCCTGGCTGGGCTGGCTTCACCAATTACTCCTTGGCACCACTGCCAATCGTCAACTGTACCAATCCGGCACAGGTTCCCCTCATCGCAACCGTCCAGCCTAAGATGTGCATTTCGCGGGCCAAATTGCGGCGCATTAACCGTGCAAAAATGGCCGGAGCAACAATCTCACCACCGGCAGGTCCCGCATGCCCTCAACGCCGATGGGCAAATCCGCCCTGCGCACCGTCCGGCTTCTGCTGCCAAACAGCCTGTCCCACAGGGAAACAATGGTGGCATAGGAAGAGTCCGTGTCGGCACGCTCCGCATGATGGTGGATCCAGTGGATCGAGGGTGTGACGATGATCCACGACAGCGCCTTTTCGAGCTTTGGCGGAAGCTTGAGGTTCGAGTGATGAAAAATGGTGATGACCGCGATCAGCGTTTCAAACACCAGAACGGACGTCAGAGGAACGGCCAGCAAGAAAATCACCATGGCCCTCACCAGCGCCGAGAGCGCCACCTCGCCAAAGTGAAAACGCAATGCCGTCGTGGCATCCAGCGTTTCATCAAGGTGGTGCACCGCATGGAAGCGCCACAGGAACGGAATCTTGTGGTTCGCCCGGTGCCACCAGTAGATCCAGAAATCGAGGACGAGGAGATCGAAGGCCAATCCGGTCCAGCCCTCCAGGAAATCCGGCCGCCACTGCGGCGCATGTCCCGCCGCATAGACCGTCACCGGAATGACGATGAGCGGCCCGATGGCAACATTGCAGAGCGCCAGGGCAAGGTTCCTTGCCACACGGGCAACGCCGCCCACCCATTGCGCCACCGGGAACAAGCGCTCCAGAGCAAGAAAGGCAAGAAGCGTCACCAGCACAATACCGCCTTTGCCCGTGAGCACGGCTGGCAGTTGCTCAATCACTTGCGCCGTGCCCCGATCAATCGTGACGCAAAGCTGGCAAAACCGGCACCGCCATCCAGCGCAGTGACGAAACTCGGCAGGTGATCCATCTGGTCCACAAAACGCTTCACATTGGCAACGCCGATGCTCAGCGGAAAATATCCGAACATCGGCGCATCATTGGGGCTGTCGCCGCAATAGGCAACGCGTGCTTTCGCCTTGCCGCCGGGAATGCCGCAGGCTTCTTCCAGAAACCGCAAAGCCATGCTGAGCTTGTCATGGGCGCCGAACCAGGCGTTCACATGGATGGAGCTGATCTTGGCTGTCGCACCTTCCCTCTCGAAGGCCGCAACGATTTTCTGCACCACATCCAGGGGCAGCGGCTTCACGTCTTCGGCAAAATCGATGGCAACGTCGATTTCCCGATAGGCCTGGTCGGCGGCAATGGCGGTTCCCGGAATCTCCTTCAGCACGCGCCGCGCGATGTCCCACAGCTTTGCCTTGTTGGCCGTGCGCGTTGCCTCCTCTTGCGCATAGAAGCGCAGCATGCGCTTTTCCTTCTCAAGATAACGGAATGAAAATGCGCCGTTCTCGCCGACAACACCATCTACAGGCCAGAACCTTGCGATCATGTCGCACCAGCCGGCGGGTCTTCCCGTCACCGGCACAACGACAATGCCGGCCTCATGCAGCATTTCCAGCGCGACATAGGCGAGCGCCGGCAGCTTGCCATTCGTAGTGATCGTATCGTCAATATCCGTGAGCACAGCCTGGATGCCACGCAATTGCTCCGGTTTCATTTCCGAAAGAGGCCGCATCACTTTCTGGCCAATAGTCTATCGGGGCCGAAAGGCTTCAGCAGCGGATCGCGCTCATCCTCAAGAATTTCAAGCGCACCCAGTTCTCCGAGAGCCGGTGCAAGCGTGATCCCCGAATGGGTGACGCAGACATAGAGTCCTGTCTTGCCCATAATTCTTCCCACCACAGAAACGCCATCCGGCGGCGTTGGGCGGTGGCCGATGGCGAAACCCGCCATCTTCAAGTTCTCCGCTCCGCGGATCATCGCCTTCACCTTTGTGAAAAGCTGCTCGGCAGTCGCCTCGGGATCACTACCCGGTTCCGTACCGCCAAAATCGCTGCCCGCGATCAGCGACCCATCAGGCCGCTGCCGCACATGAAGTTCCGGCGCCATCACCAAGCCTTGAAGCAATTCCGGCGCAGGCTCGGAAGTCACCAGCAACCCCGGTGGCGCATCGAGCGGCAGTGCGACACCAACAGTTTTGAGAATCTGTGGCGATGCCGCGCCCGCAGCAACAATGACATCGTCGGCTTCCAGCACACCGTCATCGGTCATCACGCCCTTGATGCCCTCGCCGTCTTCGGCAAGCCTGATGGCCCGCACTCCGGAAAGAACCTGCGCCCCCTTCTGTTCCGCCGCAGCGAGCAAGCACGTGACCGCATGCTCGGGTTCTACCACGCCCTCTTCCGGCGCATGTGCCGCAATCTCCGGCGGCTCTGTGAGATTGGGCTCGATCCTGCGCGCCTTCTGGCCACCGACCAGCTTGATGTCATAGCCCCAGGACGATTGCTGCTTTACATAAGCCTTGAGTTCATCCTCCGGCAGGTCCCAGAGCAGCCCGCCGCACCAGTTCACCTGAAGTCCCGGCACAACCTTGTCGAGGCCCTGCCATAGTTTCATCGCATACTGACGCAAACGGAAATAGGGTTCGGCATTGCCCCAGCTGGCGTTGATCCAGGCCCAGGACTTGGGTGTTGCGACGCCGCCCCGTTCCTTTGCTTCATCAAGCAGGGTCACCCGCACGCCTGATTTCACAAGGTGATAGGCAAAGCTTGCGCCGATAATACCGCCGCCAACAACAATCACATGCTTCTGGGTCAAGAGAAGTTCCCGAATGTTGCGGCGGATGAGGTTCGATTGGTAGCGGGGGAGGGAGTTGAACCCCCGACCCCAGGATTATGATTCCCGTGCTCTAACCAACTGAGCTACCCCGCCAATCGAAAGGTGGCCGGGCTATAGGCAATGGGGCCCAGTACGTCAAGTTTCCACCTGTCAAGTTTTCTGCCCGTCCGCGGCGGGCGCATCTTCCTCTTCGCCCCGGTCTCCCAGGATGAAGGTCCGCCACAGGGAAATCCAGGCGAAATAGGCTGAGGCCAACCCGAACAGCCACTGCTCCAGCGTTTCGATGACGCCAAAGTTTTCCGGAAAACGCTTGGCAAGGATCAGGCTGAAAGCCATTGCCGCCCACAACACAGTAATGGGAACGGTGATCGAGCGCCAATGCGTCACCCGAAAGGGATGCACGAATTTCACCGGGATAAAGGTAAGCACCGACAGCGCGGCGATGGTGATGAAGTTCGTAAGCGGGCCTGTCTCGAGCACGTAGAAATATAGAACAACAATGTTCCACAGTGCTGGGAAGCCCACAAAGTAGTAGTCAAAGGATTTCATCCCAAGATTGGCGAAGGTGTAGCAGGAGACCGCCATGATGGTGGCGGCACAAATGAGACTCCATGTGCTGCTGCCAACCGGGAATATCCAGTCCAGCTGCACCATGTTGAACCAGTAGATCATCAGGGCCGGCACGGCGACATAGGTGAAGAAGTCGATGACATTGTCCAGCGTCGTGCCGTCGAAGTTCGGCGTGTATTCCTTGACCCGCGCCCGGCGGGCGAGCGTACCGTCAATGCCATCAACGAACAATGCAACGCCCAGCCAGATGAAGGCCACGAAAGCATTGGCATC
>JAIBJH010000127.1 GCA_020029455.1 Hyphomicrobiales bacterium | reverse complement strand
GGTGGCTGGCGCCAGGAAAACGTGCGTTTTGTCTCCGATATCATCGGCCCGCGCCTCTTCAACACTTTTTTCCTGGCCACCATGACGGCCTTGATTGCCGTGCCACTCGCCTTGGCTATGGGCCTTCTCTGCGCCCTCTACCGCAACAGCTTCTTTGATCGCGCATTGAACGCAGTCACTCTCACCACGATTGCCTCACCGGAATTCTTTGTCGCCTACATCCTCGTCTTCTTCCTCGCCGTGAAGTTGCGCTGGTTCCCGCCGCTCTCCACCATTTCGGAAGGAACGCCTTTCTGGGAGCATGTCTACAAGGCGGCACTGCCCTCCCTCACGCTCACGCTGGTGATCGTCGCCCACATGATGCGCATGACAAGAGCCTCCATCATCGCGCTTCTGGCAAGCCCATACATTGAAATGGCCAAGCTGAAAGGTCTGACGGCGCGCCAAGTCATCACCAGGCATGCGCTGCCCAACGCCTGGGCGCCCATTGCTACGGTCATCGCCTTCAACCTTGCCTATCTGGTTGTCGGCGTGGTGGTGGTGGAGGTGGTCTTCACCTATCCCGGCATCGGCCAGTTGATGGTCGATAGCGTTTCAAGCCGCGACATGCCTGTGGCCCAGGCCTGTGCGCTTATCTTTGCTGCAACCTACATCACCCTCAACCTGGTGGCCGACATCGTCGCCATCGTCACCAACCCGAGGCTTTTGCATCCCAAATGACCACGGAACACGTCGATATTCGCTCCATCCGCTCGCGCCGCACCTGGTGGCAGGGAACCGTGCGCCTGCTCAAATCGGCCCCGCCCACCGCCATATTCGGCATGGCGGTCATCGCTTTCTATTTCTTTTGTGCCCTCTTTGCGCCGTGGATCGCGCCCTATAGCGAGTCCGAGATTGTCGGCAAGGCCTATGAACTGCCGTCCGCCGCCCACTGGTTCGGGCTCGATCAGATCGGCCGTGACACGCTCTCCCGCGTCATCTTCGGGGCCCGCAACACCATCGGCATTGCGCTCCTCACCGTGCTGATTTCCTTCTCCATTGGTGGTTCGCTTGGTATCTATTCCGCCGTCACCCGTGGCTGGCTCGACACCATCCTCTCCCGCTTCGTCGATATCCTGATGTCGATCCCGGTCCTGATCTTCGCGCTGATGCTGCTGGCCATGGCTGGCAAATCCATCGCCAATCTCATTTTCATCCTGGCGGTACTTGACTCCACCCGAGTCTTCCGCCTGGCGCGCAACACGGCACTGAGTGTTGCCGTTCAGGACTTTGTCGAAGCGGCAAAGCTGCGCGGTGAAAAGCTGCCTTGGATCGTCTTCCGCGAGATCGTGCCCAATATCCTGCCGCCGCTCATTGCCGAATTTGGTTTGCGCTTCTGCTTCGTCTTCCTCACCATTGCTGCCCTGTCGTTCCTGGGGGTAGGCATCCAGCCGCCCACTGCCGACTGGGGCTCCATGGTGGCCGAGAGCAAGACGCTCATCACCTTTGGCCGTCCGCAGCCGCTCATTCCTGCCGCAGCAATTGCGCTGCTCACGGTTGCCGTCAACTTCGTGGTGGACTGGTTCCTCCATAAGACTTCGGGGCTCCGCGATGAAAAGTGATGCCAAGAAAACCACCGCCCGCGTCAAGGGCTCAACGCTCGTCGAAATGAAGGGCGTCAAGATTGAGGGCTACTCGGACGACAAATGGCATCCGATAATCAAGGGCATCAACCTCACCCTTAAACGCGGTGAAGTGGTGGGCCTCATCGGTGAATCGGGCGCCGGCAAATCCACCCTCGGCCTTGCCGCCATGGGCTACACCAAACCGGGCTGCCGCATTTCCGGCGGCTCTATTCATTTTGATGGCAAGGATCTACTGGCCGCCTCCCGGGAAGAACTGAGAAGCCTTTGGGGTTCGCGCATCGCCTATGTGGCGCAAAGCGCTTCCGCCTCCTTCAATCCAGCTCATCATCTGATGGACCAGGTGGTGGAAAGCGCCTGCAACCATGGCGTCATGGACCGTGAGGCTGCGGAAAAAGACGCGCGTGACCTGTACAAGCGCCTGCAGCTTCCCAATCCCGATGCCATCGGCGAGCGCTATCCGCACCAGGTCTCTGGCGGGCAATTGCAGCGCATCATGACCGCCATGGCCATGTCCTGCAGGCCAGATCTCATCATCTTCGATGAGCCGACGACCGCGCTTGACGTGACAACCCAGGTCGAAGTGCTCGCCGCCATGCGCCGCATCGTGGAAGAGTTCGACACGGCGGCCATCTACATCACCCATGACCTTGCCGTGGTGGCCCAGATGGCCCACCGCATCATGGTGCTGCGCTACGGCAATCTCGTTGAAGAAAACGAAACCCGCGCCATGCTGAAGAAGCCGTCGCAGGACTACACCAAGACGCTCTGGGCCGTGCGCAAGCTGGAAAAGAAGGAAAGCAAGGGAGCCGACATCGCGCTTTCCGTGCAAGCCGTGGATGCTTCCTATTCCGGCATGATGAAGGTCCTGGAAAATGTCACGGTGCGCCTGCCGCGCGGCCGCACTGTGTCGGTCGTGGGTGAATCGGGTTCCGGCAAATCGACGCTGGCCCGCGCCATTACCGGCCTCTTGCCCATCTCCAAGGGTCGCATCGAATTCAACGGCAAGGTTCTGCCGCCCCGGCTGCAAGACCGTGACCGCGACACGCTGCGCCGCATCCAGATGATCTACCAGTCGGCGGATACTGCCTTGAATCCGCGCCAGACTGTGCGCGACATCATCGGCAGGCCCGTGGAATTCTATCTGAGCTACACCGGCGCCAAGAAAGACCGTCGCATCGTCGAGCTTCTTGAAGCCATCGAGCTTACGGAAGACTTCATTGACCGCTATCCGGGCGAGCTTTCCGGTGGCCAGAAACAGCGTATTTCCATCGCCCGTGCGCTTGCCGCAGAGCCTGAGCTCATCATTTGCGATGAAGTCACTTCCGCTCTTGACCAGATCGTGCAGGAGGAAATCCTCCGGCTGCTGATGAAGTTGCAGAAGGACAACAATCTCTCCTATCTCTTCATCACCCATGACATCGCCACGGTGCGCGCCATTTCCGACGAGATTGTCGTCATGTACAAGGGCAAGGTGGTGCAGCAGGGCCTCAAGAGCGAAGTCTTGAACCCGCCATATCCTCCGTACACGGAACTTTTGCTTTCCTCCGTGCCCCAGATGGACCCGGACTGGCTGACGAAACTGCTGAAATCCCGCGCTGCCTGAAATACCCCCTCAGTCCTTCGGACAGCTCCCCCAACAAGTTGGGGGAGCGAAAAATATCTCTCCCCCAGCGAAGCTGGGGGAGTACCGCGAAGCGGGGAGGGGGTGTCTCCATCTATTCCTTCCCGAACGCCTGTTCCGCCGCCTTGATATGGGCCTCGGTGAAGGCGGCGGCGCGCGTCATCTGGCCGAGCACCGATATCTCAACCGGTGTCAGGCCCTTCGTCTTGGCCAGGGAAAGTAATTTGACCACACCACCCTTGACCATGGCATTGGCCGTCGCGGCGCGCGCTCCCAGCGTATAGTTTTTGACCCCCGCCTTCTTGATGAAGGCTTCCGTCTCAGCGACCCAGGCCTTGTCATTGAGCTTTTTCATGGTGGGGTTGTCCGCTGCAAAATTACAGGCAAGCTCCGGCGAACTTGAAGACTGCGACTTTGTTCCGGCAATCATCACCTTGTCGCGCTTGAGGCGCTCCTTAAGCGCCTTGATGTTTTCGGCGCACTCTTTCTTGTAGAGGGAGATGATCAGCTTGCTCGTGAACTTGGGCGCTGCCTCTACCCCAGTGACGAAAGCGGCTAAAAGCAACAGCACAAATGTCTTGCGCATGAGGACCTCGAATCAATTGGGGCATTTATGCCGCTTTGCGGGCCGTCCCGCCATCGGCCAGCGCACCCGAAGCCGAAACCAGTCCCTCTGCTCCATCAAGCGCATGGGGTGTGAGCTCAAGGCCGAGAAAGCGGCCGCGTTCCACCGGCCCTGGCAGATGCAGCGAGCGTGTCAGTGCCTCGCTGAAACCGAACCGTCCATAGTAAGGCGCATCGCCCACCAGCAGCACCGCGTCGTGACCCAGAACCTTTGCGGTGTTAATCGCATGCTCCATCAATGCCCGGCCCAGACCCTTGCCGCGCTGGCCCTTTTCGATAGCCAGCGGCCCCAAGAGCAGGGCAGGACCTGCCGATCCCGCAATGATGTTCCACAGCTGGATCGTTCCCACCGCCTTGCCGCTCCCGGATGTTGCAGTGAAGGCAAGTCCTTCCGCAGGCAGACGTCCCTCGCGCAGCCGCGCCGATGTCTTGGCGTGGCGACGCTTGCCGAACGCCTGATCCAAGAGGCGCTCACGCGCTGGTACATCGGAAGGAATTTCAGGGCGGATAGTGAACATGTCTCATGCTCCTCCTTCCCCTCAAGGGGAAGGTGGCGCGCCTATTGCGCGCCGGAAGGGGTTGGATTGATTTTCTCCCTCAGCTTTGCTGGGGGAGTGGCCCGAAGGGCCGAGGGGGTGTTTCAGCTTGGTGCCGACACCCCTTCCCGCCTTCGGCGTACTTCCCCAGCGAGCTGGGGAAGATGATGTGGTTCAAATCACATAGGCCTTGAGTGGCGGAAAGCCGTTGAAGGCGACGGACGAATAGGTGGTGGTGTAAGCCCCCGCCGACTCGATCAGCACCTCATCGCCCACCGACAGCGTGATCGGCAGCGGATAGGGCGTCTTTTCATAGAGCACATCCGCCGAGTCACAGGTCGGGCCCGCGACCACGCAAGGCTCTTTGGCATCCCCATCCTTCGCCGTGGTGATCGGATAGCGGATCGCCTCTTCCATCGTCTCGGCGAGGCCGCCGAACTTGCCGATGTCGAGATAGACCCAGCGCACATTATCGTTGGCGTGTTTTTTGGAAATCAGCACCACTTCCGCCTTGATGACACCGGCATTGCCCACCATGCCGCGGCCCGGCTCGATGATCGTCTCGGGCAGGTTGTTTCCGAAATGCTTGGTCAGCGCATCGTGGATGGCATTGGCGTAGGAACTCTGGCCCGGCACCGCCTTGAGGTATTTCGTCGGGAAACCGCCGCCCAGATTGACCATCTGCAGCGTGATGCCGTGGCGCGCCATGGCATTGAAAATGGCCTTCGCCTCGCCGACAGCCGTGTCCCAGGCTTCAAGCCTCGTCTGCTGCGAGCCCACATGGAAGGAAATGCCATAGGCTTGAAGGCCCAGAGAATGGGCGTGGAGCAGCACGCTCTCAGCCATGTCAGGATCGCAGCCGAACTTGCGCGACAGCGGCCACTCGGCGCCTGCGCCATCGGTCAGGATGCGGCAGAAAACCTGCGCGCCCGGCGCGGCTCGGGCGATCTTTTCAACTTCTTCGTGAGAGTCGACGGCATAGAGCTTGACGCCAAGCGCGTGCGCCTTGGCGATGTCGCGCTCCTTCTTGATGGTGTTGCCAAAGGAAATGCGCTCGGGCGTTGCTCCCGCGGCCAGCGCCATTTCGATTTCGGGAACAGACGCCGTATCGAAGCATGAGCCAAGCGAGGCGAGAAGCTTCAGGATTTCCGGCGCGGGATTGGCCTTCACGGCATAGAAAATACGCGTGCCGGTCCCCTTCAATAGCGTTGTCATCTCAGCCGGGGACGACGTTGCTGGCGCGGTGGAGACGCCGGAACAATTCCCAGACTGACTTCGCTTCTGATTGATGGGCTGGCCCATCGCACATCGAGCAGACTTGTGTTTGCCTCACATGACGCCGGCCTTTGGAGGAGCCGGCAGAGACGAGAAGCCCTCACCGTCGTTACTTTGGGGATCTCCTTTATTGCGTAGGGATCACCTTAGCGGCACGTGCGACTTTGGACGCGCGCTATATGAGTCAATTCGCGAGTCGATTCAAGATTTTTTTGCGTTTCGAGGAGAAGTTTTTTGTCAACAAATCGTAAAGAAGCTTTCACTTCCGTCGAGGCGAAAATCGATGCCGCCGCTCACGCCGTGCTCGACCGCATGCCTCGGCACGGCCTCTCCGGCGCGCTCGTGGAGTTCATCGTTTTCGGCTTGAAGCAAGGCTGGGCCTGCCTCTTCGGCGGCGCGCTCCTCGCTCTCATCATGCTGAGCGTTATCCTCTGGCCGCAAGGCGCAAGCCTTGCCCGCTATGACGCGCTGTTTTTTGCGGCACTTCTCATCCAGGCCGCCATGCTCGGCTTCAAGCTGGAAAAGCCTTCCGAGGCGGTCGTGATCTTTCTCTTCCACCTTGTCGGCACGGGCATGGAGCTGTTCAAGACCAGCGCCGGCTCCTGGTCCTATCCGGAGGACAATTTCTTCCGCATTGGCGGCGTGCCGCTGTTTTCCGGCTTCATGTATGCCTCGGTCGGCTCTTACATTGCGCGCATCACCCGCATCTTCGATTTCCACTTCACCAACTACCCGCCACGATGGGCAACGCTCCTGCTGGCGGGCGCCATCTACCTCAATTTCTTTGCCCATCATTTCATCTGGGACTTCCGGCTGCTGCTCTTTGTGGCTACGGCGCTGCTCTTCTGGCGTTGCGATGTGCACTACCGGGTCTTCCGCTTCCGCCACCGGATGAACCTGCTCCTGGGTTTCTTTCTGGTGGCGCTATTCATCTGGCTGGCGGAAAATATCGCCACCGCCTCGAAGGTGTGGCTCTATCCCAGCCAGCAGGGCGGATGGCAGCTGGTCTCGCTGGGCAAGTTCAGTTCCTGGTACTTGCTGATGATCATCTCCTTCGTGCTGGTGAACCTGGTCCACAAGCCGAAGACCCTCGATGGCTCACCGTGACGGCGGCGAACTCACCCTTCCCCCAATGGGGGAAGGGTGACTCAAACGCCAAACTGCCGCCATCCTGCCACCATCCGTGTGAAGGTCGTCACACAGCACATGGCGGCGTAGATATAGGCAATGACGGCGAAGTGCTGCGGCCACAGGCACATCGCGACAAAGCAGACGACCGTCTCGAACCCTTCCGCCAGTCCGCCCAGATAATAGAAGGCCTTGCTCGGATAGGCCGTGCTCTTCTCGCCGCGCTTTTCCGCCATGATGGCGAAGGCAAGAAAGGTAACCCCCGTGCCGATGAAGGCGGCGAGCAGCACCGCCGCGGCGAGTGCATTGTTCGGTGGATCGCAATAGGCAAAGGCCAAGGGAATGCCAGCGTAGAAAAGGAAATCCAGCGTGATGTCGAGGAAAGCGCCCCGGTCCGTGGGCTCGCTCATCCGCGCCAGAGCGCCATCGACACCATCCAGAAGTCTGTTGATCAGCAGCGGCACGATGGCGGCGAGCGTGTGTCCCGATCCGATCATGATGATCGCGATGACCCCAAAGCCGAATCCCGTGATGGAAATTTCATCCGCCGTGTTGCCGCGCCGCGCCAGATGGGCCGCAATCCGGTCCACAAGCGGCTTGCTCAGGGCAAGGAGCTGCCGGTCAAACATCAATCACCTCGCCCGTGGCCGTAAGTTTCAAAATCCGTCCTCCCGGTGGCGCATCTTCCGGATCGTGCGTGACCTGCAGCGCCGGAATTTGCCGCTCCGCAATGTGGGCATGGGTAAAGCCCCGGATGCTCACGCGCAATTCACGATCGAGTTTCCCGAAGGGCTCATCGAGCAGGATGGCCCGTGGGCGGGCCAGGAGCGCCCGCATCAGCGCCACCCGCGATCTCTGCCCACCGGATAGTGTATGCGGGCCCCGGTCCTCAAAGCCCATGAGTTCCGCCTGTTCCAGCGCCGCACGCATCGCGGCAATGCGCTCCGCCTGTGGCATGCGCGGAACCGCGAACAACAGGTTCTCGCCCACCGTCATGTGCGGAAAAAGCAGGTCATCCTGAAAGAGCCTGGCAATGCCGCGCTTCTCCGGCGGTAAATCATTCAACCGCTCGTCATTCAGCAAAATTTCCCCTCGGGCCGTGAAGGCTTCATCCAGATCGCCGCCGATGAACGAGAGAAGCGAAGATTTGCCCGAACCGCTCGGCCCCATCACTGTCACAATTTTACCGGGGGCAATCTCGAGCGAGAAAGGCTTGATGAGCGCCTTGTCATGAAGTGTGAGCGACACATTGCGCAGCGACAGCATCAGCGCATCCTCCAGCGCGGTCTGCTGAGCCATTGCGCCAGTAGAAAGACCACAAGCGGCAGCGCCATCAAGGCCGCTCCATAGGCTGCAACAAGCGCCCGGTTGCCACCGCTCGACAGGGTCACGGCTTCGATGGTGAGGGTTGAATAGCGTCCCGCCGCTGCCAGTTGCGCCGGCACATATTGCGCGATGGAAACGGCAAAGCCCACGGCGAAGGCCGCCAAAATAGGTGCTTTCAGCATGGGCCACTTGATCTGGCGAAGAAATATCGCCCGTTGCTGCCCTAGCCCTGCGGCTGTTGCCTGCCATCGCCCATCAAAGCCGCGATAGGGTCCCTGCAGCATGATGAACACATAAGCCGCAACCGGCAGCACATGGGCTAGGAACATCGCCAGCGCCGTGCCTGTGATGCCGAGAGCAAGAAAAAGGCGGTATTGCCCAAGGCCGATCAGCAGTGACGGCAGGCAAAGCAGGAAAGCCGAAAGCCATAGCAAGATTTTGTCGCGGGAGGGCCGCATGCCCTCAAGCCATACCACCGTGGCGACAAGTGCAGTCGTGGCCGTGGCAAGTGCCAAGAGGAAACTGGTGAGCAGGGGCCCACCATCACTCAAGAGCTTTACCCATGCCGAGAGCGTGAAATCCTCGGGCAAGAGGTTCGGAAAGGGCCACAAGCCGCTTGCCGACTGGAAAAGGAGTAAAATCACAATAGCGGAATAGAACAGGCTCCACAAGCCCCAGATTTGCGTCAGGAATGAAATCTTATGAAGTCCGGTACCTGGAGGCCCGGAAAGCCATTTGCCCGTGTGCGGCCTTCCTAGGCGAATTGAGAGCCCAACAACCATAAGTAGTAATAAAATCCCAGCGCACAGTGTCAACACGCCCGCAGCACCGCGCGCAGCCGTCGCAGGCTCTGCATCATTGAGATCGGTCCAGATGAGCTGTGCCAGCGTCGGCGGCTGGGTAGGGCCGATGACGATTGCCATGTCAACGACGGTCAGGCTGTAGGCCAGAACCGCGACCAGCGGCCATACCGTGCGTTTAAGAAGCTGCGGTGCAATGACTCGCAGGAACAACGAAGCAGGCCTATGCCCAAGGCTCCGTGCCACGGCGCGCTGCCCTGCAAAGGACTGCCGCAGATCATCGCGGTTGAGAAGACTAGCAAAAGCCCAAACCAGAAAGGGCGTTTCCTTCAGCACTAATGCCGCCATCAACGCCAACCCATAGGGGTCCTGTGTCGTGACCCATTGCGGCGGGCTCGTCCAGCCGAAGGGTAAGGCAATGATACGCGCCAGAAGCCCGGCCGGCATGATGAGAAGCGAAAGCCCTATGGCGAGCGACAGATGCGGCAAGGCCAGCATGGCGCCCGCCTGCGGAGGTTTGTCTATTCGCCCTGCGATAATCATCAGCGCACAGATGAGTGAAAGCGCGGTGCTGACAAGCCCTGTGAACAGCGTCAGCCCTGCCGCGCCCCAGAATTGCGGATGGTTCAGCAGCGCCTTGAATGCGGCGGCATCGGCGAATACTGGCAGTATCAGCGCCAGCGACAGGGCAAGCGGCAGCAGGAAAATCAGAAAGAGGGGCAGCGCTGCAAGCCGATGTATTTTCATTTTGCGTCATTCCAGCCAAGCGTAACCGGCGATAGCCGGGTACGCGCGAGCTGGAACCCAGCTTTGAAGTCAAACTGGGCAATAAAAGCGGGGTTCCAGATCACGGGCAATGGCTTGCGTTGACGCGCAACCTCGCCCGTGTCTGGAATGACGAATGGTTTGTATGGGACGGCATCATCCCTTGCCGTAGCGCTCAAGCCAGGCCTGCTCGACCAGTGGCACCCAGGAGGCATGGGGTTCGAGCCGTGCCGGCCCTGGCAATGTTACGCTGCCGGGCATGGCTGTAGTTGCAAAAGCATGCTGTTCTTCAGCCGCCAGCTTGTGAAGATCAAGCACCGTGGGATCGCCCCACACTTTGATGTCGTTCTTCCGCGCCTGTGCTTCCGGCGACAAGAGGAAATTGGCAAAGACCTGCGCCGCCGCCTTGGCGTTGGCATTCGTAGGAATCGCCACAAAATGCGTGTTTCCGATGGTCCCCTTCTTGTGCTGCCAGGCAACGGTGGTGGACGGCAAGCGTCCCGCCGCCACCAGATTGGCCGGCTCATTGGGATTGAAGGTGAGGCCCACCAGCAATTCGCCATCCGCCACCATCTGAGTCACATCGGCTTGTGATTTTGGAAATTGCTTTCCCTCGCGCCAGCAATTCTTGTGCAAGCCATCGAGCATCGATTCCCACACGGCGCGCACCGTGCTGAAGATCGCGCCATCCCCCGGCTTGTAGAACATGGAAGGATTGATCACAGCTTCCAGCAGCATCTGCTTGATGAAGGTGGTACCGTGGAATTCCGGCGGCGCCGGATAGCTGACGCGTCCCGGATTGGCCTCGGCAAAGCGTGTCAGCGCCGCCATGGAAAGCGGCGGCTCTGTCACTTTTGTGTCATCGGCGAAGAAGGTGAGCTGCGCCATGCCCCACGGCGCTTCGAGTCCATCAACGGTTTCGGAGAAATCCTGCGTGACAGTCGCTTTGCCTTCCACATCCACAAACTGATAGTTGGGCAAGGCTTCCGAGAAGGGGCCAAACAGCAGCTTCTCGGTTTTCATGGTGCGGAAGTTTTCGCCATTGATCCAGACGAGATCAACCGAGCCATCAGCCTTGCCAGACGCCACTTCATCGCGCACCCGCTTCACCACTTCAGCGGTGTCGGTGATTTTCACATGCTCAACCGTAATGCCGAAACGCTTCGCCGCTTCCTCGCCCGCCCAGGCGATGTAGCCATTGACCTGCTCTGACCCGGCCCAGGCATTGAAATAAACGGTTTGCCCCTTGGCTTCCGCCTCTATGGCCGCCCAATCGGCGGCAAATGCAGGACGCACAGAAAATCCGGCAGCGGTAAGGGCGAGGAAACGGCGTCGGTTCAGCATGATGGCTCCTGTTCGCCTATCCTATTAGCTGCTCCTCCCTCAAACGCCTATCACAGCGCTGCCGCATCGGATCAGAATCTTGTGAGTGAATGCGAAGCGAGGAGGAGAAGCAGATTACAGCATCCCCGGCAGGATGCGGTCCGGCGGCTTGTGGCCATCGGCCCAGGTCTTGATGTTGATGATGACTTTCTCGCCCATGTCGATGCGGCCTTCGAGGGTCGCTGAGCCCATATGCGGCAAGAGCACTACGCGATTGTTTTTCAGCAACGCCGGATTAACCGCCGGCTCATGCTCGAACACGTCCAGCCCCGCCCCCGCTAGTTCGCCTGCCTCCAGCATGCGGACCAGCGCATTTTCATCGATGATTTCGCCCCGCGCCGTGTTGACCAGGATTACCGTGGGCTTCAAGAGTTTAAGCCGCCGCGCCGAAAGCAGGTGATAGGTGGCGGGCGTATGAGGGCAGTTGATCGAGAGGATATCAACCCGCGAAAGCATCTGATCGAGGCTTTCCCAATAAACGGCATCAAGCTCTTCCGCCGTCTTGGGGTGAACGGGCTTCCGGTTGTGGTAGTGGATTTCCATGCCAAAGGCTCGTGCGCGCCTTGCCACCGCCGTGCCGATACGGCCCATGCCGATGATGCCGAGCTTCTTGCCCTGAAGCCTTGTTCCCAGCATCCAGGTTGGCGACCAGCCTTTCCATTTACCGGATGGGATTGCCCCATGGCCTTCGATGACGCGCCGCGCCACCGCCATGATGAGCGCCATGGTCATGTCGGCAGTATCTTCTGTAAGGACGCCCGGCGTGTTGGTGACGGTGATGCCGCGGGCCAGAGCCGTTTCCACATCGATGTTGTCAACACCATTGCCGAAATTGGCGATGAGCTTGAGTTTGGGTCCCGCCTGCAGGATCACCGACTTGTCGATCCTATCGGTGATGGTGGGAACGAGAACCTCGGCTTCCTTGACGGCTGCCACGAGCTCCGGCTTGCCGAGTGGCCGATCGTCTTCGTTGAAGCGCGTCTCAAAAAGCTCGCGCATCCGCGCCTCGACGGCTTCCGGAAGCTTTCGGGTCACGATGACCTTGGGTTTGCCCTTTTCCATCAACTGTCCGGCTTGATCTATTGACCCAAAATTAACCTCGGCCGGGCACTCATGGGAGATGGCCTAGAGGCCCGGTCAGACCTCCCGTGTAAACGCGGGGAAGCCCGGGCCGCAACCGAAATTGCATTGGACTTTCGCCCCGCTTTCCGAACCATGCCAGTTGTGCACTCCCGCAATTCCGCCGCAGTCCCGGCGCCGCTTCGCAACGCCACCATAGTGGTTGTTCTGTTGGCCATAGGCGCGGCAGGAGGTGGGATTTACTGGGGCATGAAAACGCCTGCGGCCCCGGAAACGCTTTTCCCGGGCGAGGTAACAGGCTCAACGGACGAGATGCCGGTTGAAAAGGGCCCGTCCGGGCTGCCTTTGCCGCGCTTTGTCACGCTCAAGGCAGCCAAGGTCAATGTCCGCAAGGGCCCCTCGCACGACCATGCCATTGCCTGGATCTACCAGCGCAAGGGCCTTCCCATTGAGATCACCGCCGAGAGCGACAACTGGCGCAAGATCAGGGATGCGGAAGGCCGGGAGGGCTGGATCCAGCAGAGCATGCTGGCGGGCAAGCGCAACGCCCTTGTCGCCAAATGGATCAAGAATGGCGGCGTGCTGCTCCACGGCGAAAGCAATCCCAATTCCGGCGCGGTGGCGCGCCTCGCCCCCGGCGTTGTGGCAATGGTCGAGTCCTGCGACGGCGAATGGTGCTATCTCAACGCTGACGGCTATGAAGGCTATGCCCAGCAGAGCGAACTTTGGGGCGTTTATCCCGGCGAAGTGGTGGATTGAACACGGCCTCTCCAAAGGCCAATCCTATCAGATGAAAATAGTCCTTGACACCGCGCGGTGAAAATGCTACTTCTCGCTACATTCCAGCAGTGGGTGAAGAATCACCCGCTCCCTCCACAATAGTCTTGAGAATCCCAGGAAGACG
>JAIBJH010000016.1 GCA_020029455.1 Hyphomicrobiales bacterium | reverse complement strand
CCCATTCAGCTCTATTCGCCAATCCAGATTGTGCGAGACCCTTGCACCGAGGACTAGGCCTGTATCTGCATGTCTGCCTGATACGGACTCTTGCTGGGCTTTCTGCATGTCGACTTGCAGCTCCCTCACCGAGTCACGCAAGCCGGATTGCAAGCTGTATGTGCTCATGCGGCCCAGCATCTATCAGCGCACCGCTTCCAGGAGACTGTCGAGCATGGCGTTAACCGAGGTCATGACGCGCGCAGATGCCTGGTAGGATTTTTCGAGGTTCAGCAGAATGGACATTTCTTCGTCAATGTTCACTCCCGTCTTCCGGCTCAAAGCTTCGCTGGCGCGCTGCTGCGTCGCGTCAGCAAAGTTGAGGCTGCGCGAGTTGTCCTGCCGCTTGCCCTCGACCCAGCCTGCTGATGAGTCCGCAAAAGCTTGGACTGAAACATTGGAGCCGATCTGGGCGCTTGCTGCGAACGAAAATCCGGCTTCCATCGCCGCCAGCAATGAATCAATTCTGTCCTGAAAGCCCGACAAGCCTGCCGCATTCTCGAGATAGGTGGGTCCGTTGCTGCCGCCGTCCCTGATCAGGAAGGGAGTGCCACCCTGGCTTACATCGAATGCGGCGCTGACATCGAGTTCGGAAGCAAGGCCCGGTACATGAATGCCGAAGGGGGGCACGGCTGGCGCACCGGAATAGGTGAAGAGCCCGGTTGCAGCTGGCAATGACGGGGGAACGCCCTGATCGTTTTCGGCAAAGAGCGTGATAAGGCTGCGCGCAATCTCATCCATCTGTATCGAATAAGTTGAAGCGAGGTTGTCACGCACTTGGAACTGGGCTGCGAGCGCACCGCTCTTGAGCGGCATTGGTGAGCCTGGTCCTGTCACATCAATGCCGTCAATTCTCAAGGAATTGCCGGTTGAGGTTGCAACAAAGGGCTGGGTCGGCGTGAAAGTCACCGAGCGCGGCGCGACGTCGAACAGCACCGCGCCATTGTCCGCGAATATGGCAATGGCATTACCGGGGCGGTCTATCACCCTTACCCCGATTTCCGAGGAAAGCTGCTTCACCAAGCCGTCTCTCTGGTCCATGAGCTCGGCCGCCATGGGATCTCCGGGCGCCTTTGCAACAATGCTTGAGTTCAACTCGTGGATGGAAGCCAGCAGCGAGTTGATCTTCTGCACTGAGGCACCAATAGCGGCGTCCGCCTGGCCCCTCACCTCCGTGATGACATCGGCCGCGCTCCTGATCGAAGTTGCTAGATCACGAGCCGAGGCAAATGCCTCGTTAGCGAAAGCGGTGCTCGAAGGATTACCAGCGAAATCACTGAGCGCCGTCTGCAATCTGCCCAAGCCCCAGGCGATGGAGCCGTCGTCCTCAACATCACCAACCGTCTCAGAAAGCCGCAGGAGCGCATCGGCGAGCACTTTTTCGTATGAAACAATACTCTGGGACTGGTTGGCTTTCTCCGTCAAACGCAGATCGGCGGACCGCGATACGCCAATGGTTTTCGGATTTCCAACAGAGTCCGTCGTAACAAGCGCCGTCTTGCGAGAGTAGCCTTCCTCTCCAGCTCTCGTGACGTTCCGGGATACAACGGCCGTCTGGCTCGATGTCGTGAGAATTCCAGACAGCGCGCTATTGATCGCCGAACTTAGACCATACATGGCTTAGCGCTTCAGATTGACCAGAACATCCATCAGTTCAGCGCCGGTCTGAAACACTTTCGAGTTTGCGGTGTAGGTGCGCTGAGCATCAATCATCTCGGTGAACTCGGTGGCGATGTCGGTTGTCGACTGCTCCAGTGTGCCCGATCTCATTCCGCCAAAACCGGCGCTATTGGGGAAACCGATCCGCACATTGCCGGATTTTGAGTTAGCAGAGTAAACGTTACCGGAAAGTCCGGACAGCCGGTCCGGACTTGGAACGGTAGCCAATGGAATCTGATACAGCGGCCGCCGCGAGCCATTGGCAAAGGCAACAAAGAGCAGACCCTCGTCCGAGATTTCGACGATTTCGGCGACACTCGCCGCATTGCCGTTGGCAGTTGCATCCAAAATGGTGAAGGACGTCGCAAGTTGCGTCATGCCAGAGACATCAAGATTGAAATTCTGTCCACCAGGAACGGGTATGGTGATTGAAGTGGGGCTTCCCCCTGCAAGCTGGCCGTTGGCCGGATCAAAGGTGAGCGTATCGGTGGACAAAGGTCCGGAAGTGTAGGGAAATCCGCCACCTGCAGCAGCATCGGCCGCATTGTAGGTCGTTGCTTCCCAAGTGCCGGATGCCGTCATTGAGTAGTAAACATCGAGCGTAATTTCCTCACCGAGGTTTCCAAAGACGACGAGTGAAGTCTTCGCCGTGTACTGGGCGGTTGCGGAATTTGTCGAGGGCAGATTGGCGGCGGGAATAGCCGTCGCGCCGGATGGCAGATTTGCAGCCAGGTTTCCAGTCGTTGAGGGTTCTGCCAGCAGCTGGAGTGAACTCACATTAATCGGCACGAGGCCGGCGAAGCCGTTAGCCACGACAACCGGTGTTGTGCCATTGTAGGGATAACCCATCAGGACGAAACCCGCAGTATTCACCAGGTTTCCGCTCTCATCTTCGGTAAATGAACCGGACCTGGTAAGGAATATTCCGCCGTTCGGATCCTGCACGAGCATCATGCCTTCGCCATCGATGGCAAGATCGGTGACGTTTCCCGTACCAGTCAAGCCTCCCTGGCTTTCCACCAGGCGGTGGGCTTCGGCAGATACGGTGCCAGAATTGTAGTTGTTGATACCATCGCCGATGAAGAAACTCTGGAACTCCGCGCGCGCGCCTTTGTAACCCACAGTGTTGGCGTTCGCGACATTTTCGGCAACGATCGAGATGCGGCTAGCCTGCGCGGCCATGCCCGACGTGCTCGTTCTCATCAATCCATACAAGCTCATTGAAACTCTCCAGTTTGCACCATTTTATCTTCGCAAACTTGCCGGAGACTGACGCTAGCGAGTTGAGACTCTTTGAGAGCAGAATGCCTTGGCTTCTGCGGTCCATTGCCCGAAGCCACTTCTTACTAAATTCTTGATGACGCTGCAGATGTAAGACTTCTGAGCCTTCTTGTTGCCGGCACTCGCGTGATACCGGGCCACTGCCATGGTCCAAGAACCATGTTCCTGCCGGAGCTGCTTCAAGAATCGCGCCGCATAAACGATGTTCTTCTCCGGAACGAGCATTTCTGCAGGAGAGCGAAAATTCGCGCCGTGATAGTGGTGGTTCACTTGCATGCATCCGAGGTCGATCAGTTTCTTGCCGTCTCTCCTCGCCTTTGAGAAGACGGCAAGTGCGTCGTCCCGGCTCTTGGCAAAAACGGTTTGACCTTCGATATTCAATGCATATGGGTGAAGTTTTGATTTGCGGCCGGATTCGGTGAGGCCCACCGCATAGAGAACGCCAAGCGGCACGCCTTCTTTTTCCGACACCAAAGCAAGGTACTTTTCGCATGCCCAGCTTTCGCTTTGGGCGGCGGCGGCCGGTCCTACATCACAGGACAATGCCGCGGCCAACAGCAGGGCCGCCAGTTTCAGCCTGTTCGGTTTCATCCTTGTTGCCTTTCCGCATCGCTGCGACATCCGGTGTGCGCCATTGGTTCTCTTTATTTCCGCCATGGAACGAGCTTCCACCATGCGGAGATTGGAATTGATTTGTGTGGCTTCCGCCCTGGCCAGTGGCGGGCTTGTCCTGCCTCACGTCCTGGCCAGTCGACACGTCAAGCGGCTTGATTTCGACATTTCCCAGCTCCACTCCCGTGAGCTTCAATGTCTGCAACAACTCATCCCTCGAATCTTCAAGATACTGCGCTGTTTCCTGGCGTTGGGGGCGGATAGCGAGATCAATCCCGGAGTCGCGCAGCCGCAAAACCACGGAAACATCGCCCAAACTATCCGGCTGCAATGCGAAACGAACGGTTTTCTGGCCATCAGGCAGATGCCTGATTTCCACGTTTGGGGCGGGCAATAATTTTGAAACGCGCTCAACAATCTGCTGCATGGGACTTGACGTGACCGAAAGTACCGGCGGCGCTTCCAAGCGTTGTGTGCTCATGTCAGAAGGAAAGTTGGTTTCTGCGGTTTTACCTTGTGTTGCCGCGGACCTTGCAGGCGCAGAGACGTCACGCGACTCCGCCCTTTCGGGCGAGCCTGCAGTGGGTTGCTGTTTTTCGGTCCGGGAGAATTCCTGTGGCGTGACAATTTCCGTCTGCGGCCTTTCAGGCACCTGTCGCTGCTGCTTTTCAGTGCCGGTACTTTTCTTTTCGCTAGTTGCACCTCTTTCGCCAGAGAGAGACAAAGCAGCTGCAAGCGTTTCGACATTGTCTGGCTGCGCCGCACTTGCAGGTGAAGCCTTATCGTCCGACATGACTTGGTGAGCAGGGCCGGAACCTTCTCGATCAAACCGCAGACTGCCAAAAAGAGCCCGTGCGTCAATGAGTTTGACATCCTGCGCAAGTTTGTCATCGCGCTTGTGAAACTCGACAGGGGCCGTTTTCTTCAAATCCTGTTCGTATTTGTGTTCCATATCCTCGAAGAGGTTTCCGAAGGGCGTGGTGTCCAGATAGTTTCGATCGAGCAAGTCAATGGACGGCTGTTGCTCCGACTTCTTTGAGTCAGAAGTATTCTTTTCCATGTTTCTATCAGGCGTTGGCGTGCGCGTTTCCAAAAGGCGGCCAAAATCGGGCATCACGGCAACTTTCGCATCACCTCCCCCGGTCAATTGTAGGATGACAGGCTGCATGGTCTTGTGCGACTTGCCGGCGCGTTTGGCCGGAACTTGCATCGGATTGTCGACAACCAGCTTCATTTCTTGCTTTCCTGCAGAAGCCTGAAGCTACTCTTCAATTGTTGTGCGACGCTTGCAGCGAAGTTGTCGAGTTGCCGGTCGACTTCCTGCGTTTCACCCGGAGTGCGAGCGACCTTCAACAGGCCTTCCTGCAATATGTTTGAGGCGAGGAGCTGGGCATTCTTCAACACCTGCCGGCTCGTGGCATCGGCCTCGGCCATATCGGGATCAGTGAGTTCCTCGAGGACAGCGGCGGGCGCCTCTGCCGCCCTGCACGCAAGCCCATGAATTATAACAGTATTTCGTTCCGGAAATGATCTCGGAAGAACCTCAGCCGCGGACTCGGCAAAGGTGATGCAAGTTTCCTTAAGACCGGCATCAAGTGAGGATTTTATGATGACAAGAGCCATTCTGCCAGCGTCCGGCACCTCAAGTGATCTCAGAATAAAATCGATGTCGTCCTTGCGGGGGGCGTCTCCTCGCCGCGCTGTCTTCAAGATGCCTGCACTGAACGACTTCACGAAATCATCCATGTAGTAGGATTTCGGAAACCGCCTCAGATATTGCCGCGACCATTTCATCAGTTGCCTTGCGTTGGCAACATCGGCCCACAATTGAACAAGGCGCCTGATCGTGGCTTCTTCCACCAGCGTGCCCGGTGACAGGCCGGCAGCCTGTTCCAGCAGCCGCGCTTTTTCCGTTGCGTCGAGCGATGAAGTAGTTTGTGACTGCACCAACAGAACGCGCGATAGTAAGGGCGGCTGGAGACGCGCAAGATCAAGGGTCTGCAATTTTCTGTCTGCCAGCTTCAGATCGCGGGATACGTAGGCGATCGCACCCTCCAACAGGGCCTTGTTCGGTGGATCCTTCTCAAGTGAATGAAGAATGTTCTCGACCAGGGACGGTTCGCCCCCAGAGAACAGGTAGACAGCCAACTGTTCCACTTCCTGACCGGACAAGGTCTGCCGGCCAAATGTCTTGATCTTGCCGGAGATGTTGCCTTGTGCCTGTTTATATCGTTTTTCCGCATCGGCCTTGCCATAGGCAAGTGCCGTTTGTGCGTCCAACAGCGCCTGCAAGGGAAGGCGCAACCCTCTTAAATATCCTGCCTGCGCCTCGACTCCCGCCTGCAACGTAACCTTGTCGAACATGAACTTCTCGGCGCTTTCGCCTTCTTCTGAAGAATGAGCGGCTGCCTGTTGGCTTTTCCCGGCATCGGTACCTGCTCGATCTTCCCTCACGGAGAGCCTGGAATGGGACGAGGCCTCACTGACATGTTCTTCAGTAGGGCCTTTCCATGGCAACGCTGATGCAATTGATGAAATAGCTGGCCAAGCCAGATACCAGGACGCACCGACCGCGATCGAAGCAGTGCCAACGCATGCACAAAGCAACCACAAGACGGGCCCTTTGGGGAGGCTGAGCTTCATTGGTTTGGGCGCGCCAGTAGAAATTCAACGCGCCGATTCGCATCGGCAAAAACATTCTCTGGCACTGCAGGCTGCGATGAGCCGTAACCTTCAATGCGCATGAGCCGCGATTCGGGGAGCCCGCCGCGGATCAACATATAGCTGGCCATGTGCGCGCGATCTGTGGATAGTTGCCAGTTGTCATAAGTTTCGATGCGAAAGCGCCGCCCGTCGGTATGTCCACGGATGACGACAGGTTCATCGCGCTTGTTGAGTAGCTCTCCCACCTTCGCAAGCAAAGTAATGAGGGCCGGGTTCGGCGAAGCTGAGCCCACGGCAAACATGCTTCTCTTCCTGCCATCCTCAAAGACGACAAGCGTGCCTTCACTCGTGACCTTGACGGACACGTTCACATCAATTGCTCCACGCAGGTCTGCAAGCTGAGTGCGGATTTCCCGCTGAAGGTCGATCGCCTCCTTTTCTTCCTCGGCTTTGAGCGCGGCCTGGGTCGCCTCCAGAGCTTCGTGTTCTGCTTTCTCAGATTTTTTCAACTGATCTTCGGCGTCAGGCATCGGTGGCTGCGCCAGCTTGGCGTTCTTCGCGTCATCCTTGCTGATCTTCTCAACCTTCTCATCATTCACGCCTGCCGAGGGCTGATTGTTCGCAGCCGGTTCGGCCACATTCTCCCCAGAAGTTGCCGCCTTGGCCATTTCCTGCTGCGGGCCGATATCATCCCGGTTGGCAATTGGTTGGCGCTTGTCGGGAGCCGGGGTCTGATTTTCGGCGGACTTGCTATCCTGGTGTGCGCCTTGGCTGGCGGACTTTGGGTCGAAAGGATCTCCAACTCCCTCTTCCACCACGGCTTGTTGTACACCAACTTTCCCCGACAGCTCCTCAATCAGCTCTAGGGCAGTCATGGGGTTTTCCAAGAGCTTTTCCCTGCTCAGTTGAACCTCGCCGCCGCCATTCTTGGCCTCCGCGGAGCCTTCACCACCAGCTTCTTTGATATCTACATTCGTCTTCTGGCTCTTCGGCTCGACGTTTTCACGCAGGCCCTTTCTGACCGGCGCTGCATCAGTCATCTTGATGGGATTGAAGTAGCTCGCAACCCGGGACTTTGTGACTTCGTTCGCGGAATTGATGAGCCACATGACCAGGAAGAAGGCCATCATGGCGGTTACAAAGTCGGCATACGCAATTTTCCAGGCACCACCCTTGGCGGCGGCGAGATCCTCGTGCGGGCCCCTCCTGATGATCAGGAGCTCCTGCTTGACCTCTCCCTTGCTAGGCATTGGACAAAAGTTCCTCGGCCTTTAGCGAAGCAGTGCCCATGCGGGACTCAATGCGGGTTTCGCCGATACTGGCCACCAACTCCTTCTCACTCTCTCCGGCCACCACTACGTCAAGGTTTCGCTTCTTCAATTCACCGGTCACCAATTCGGTGAGTGGGGCAGGCACGCTGATGCGCACCACCTCACCAACAGTATCGAGCGTTTGGGCGTCAATTGCCGCCAGAAAGTCCTCCAGCGACTTCTGTTCAATGTGACGGTTGAGAAGCGGCAGCAGATTTTCGGAAACTCCCCGCACAATGCGTTCTCTTACGGATGCAAGGTTCCGCTCGAAAACTGATTCAAGGGCATAGCTTTGTTGCTTGGCCCAGTCCCGAATGATTTCAGACTGCTTACGATGGAGCACCATTGCCCGGGCCTCCACGATGGTGTTGAATAGAGTATCGGTCAGCCGCGCCATCATCTGACGCACCTCTGGTTCACCATCCGCTCCGGCACCCCACTCGACTTCTTGCGGGACCGCCAAGCGCGCAGTACTCCATGCGGCAAGTGATTTCATGCCGCCTCCTTAAGGGTTTCCTGAATCCAACTCTTCAGAACCTGCGCGGCGCGGTCAACGTCAATGCCGACAATCCGGTTCAGCTTGTCAATCGAAGTTGGACCGCCACGATGCTCAGGCAGGCCTTCCAGCGCTGTACCCGCAGAGAGGCGTTCAAATCCGGCGCTGGCCGGCGAACGGCTCTCAATTTCCTTCACCTCGGGGGGCCTCGCACTTGCGGTAACAACGGGCTGGCTAGCGATCATCTTCAGGCCGGGCCTCAATCCCAGAAAGATGATGAGGACGACGGCCAGGATCATTCCTGCTGCGTTGATGATCGTGCCTAGCTGAGCTGTGAGCGAATCGAGCATTCCTCCGGCTGGGGTCGCATCCACGTCAGCGATTTCCGACTTCACAAATTGCAGCGCGGACACGGTGAGCGAGTCTTTCCGGCTTTCATCGATTCCGGCAGCTGACCGGACCAGTCCCTCGATTTCCGCCAGTCTCGCCTTTACGGCAGCATCGTCAATTGGCTCTCCCTTATCATTTGTGAGAGCGCCGCGATTAATGACAACGGCAGCGGAGAGCCGTGTAATGCGATAGCCGGATGACTGTGTATCAATCTTCTTGCTGTTCAATTCGTAATTGACCACTTCCTCTTTGCTGTCACGCATTTTGGATGTGCCACCTCCGGAAGATTGGTCCGTGACTTCACGGGGAATGTTTTGATCTGCGGAAACACTTCGCGCGTTGTCGCCTTCCGAGGTCTGATCGGAAGATTTGACGGTACGCATCGATCTTTCGACCTTCGATTCCGGATCGAAGTCCGTCACTTGTGTCTGGGATTTGTCGAGATTGATTGCCGCGCTGACGCTAACTCGAAGATTGTCGAGCCCGACCACCGGAGCTAGGGTTCGCTCAACTCTGGAACGCATTTCGTTGGCGATCTTGGTCTCGAGGTCGAGCATTGAGTTTGGTTCGGCATTTTCCTGATCCCCCGCCGAGGCAAGAATCCTGCCTTCTGTCGTAGAGACACTGACATCTTCCGCTTTCAATCCCGGGATGGCTGCTGCAACGAGCTGACGCACAGCCTGAGCCAGCGTCACTGCTGGCTCTCCATTAAACCTCAGCACAACGGACGCAGTTGCTCCCGCATCGCGACTCCTGAAAGTTCCTTCAGAGCGCAGCGCCAGATGAACTCTGGCGGATTTTACGCCATCCAACTGTTGGATGGTCCGCACCAGCTCCCCTTCAAGCGCTCTCACGCGCGTGACCTGCTGCATAAAGGTTGTCAGGCCCAGTGAACCCATTTGGTCAAAAAGCTCGTAACCTGACTTGTCGCTCTTCGGGAGGCCTTTCTCCGCAAGAATCATGCGTGCCTGAGCAGCGCGTGCGGGATCCACAAGCACGGCGTTGGCCGCTTCGTTAATGTCGAAGGAAATCCCGACTTCGCCTAGGACCGAGCCAATGCGATTGACGTCCTCGGCGTCGAGGCCTGAATAGAGGGTTTGATATACTGGGCGGCTCAGGACATTCATTGTCACGAGCAGGAGGCCAGCAATGGCGATGGTGAGGGCGCCGAGCGCTAGAATGCGGCGGTTTCTGATCAATCCAAACATTTGCGACATTTCAACACGTTGAACTCATGGGAATAGGCAATGCTCCGCCCTCAACGGCCTAGCGGTCGCCTCAGGCATTCAGATCTTTGGGCCGTGTTAGTTTCTGAACAGCGAGAGAATTGTCTGGCTGTTTTGGTTGGCGATGCTGAGGGCCTGAACACCAAGCTGCTGCTGCACTTGCAGCGCCTGGAGACGCGTGGACTCTTGTGTCATGTCTGCATCCACAAGCGATCCAATTCCTCTGGCGATGGCATCCATCAAACTATTCACAAAATCGGCCTGGCTATCCAGCCTGCTCTTCAGCGCTCCGACGTTCGCCGCCGCCGTCGTCAGACCGCCGATCGCATCGTCGACCCAACGAATCATTTGCTCGAGATCCGCAGTGTCATTCTGGGATGTCGTAAGTGTGGAAATATCAAGCGTGAATACAGAGTAGACCACGCCGCCATTTGTTGTTGTGTCCTCGGAATCCAAAATCCCTGACTGGTCGTTGTCATCAAAGAGCTTGCTGGCGTTCACGTCATAGGTGATCGTCTGGATCGACACGCCGGCAGGACCGCGGGAGAACGATGAGACAATGGATTTGGACGAGTTGTAGCCGGCCGCGGATGAATCAACCGCCAGCCAATTCTCGCCCGAGAATGAGGCGGAATCAGCGACCGAGCGCAATTGCTTCTGACGCTCGGAGATTTCCGCCTGGATCTTGACCTTGTCCACCCCAGGTTGCCTCGCCGCGACAAGCTTGTCTTTGATGACTTTTGCCGTTTCGATGGCAACATTCATTGCGGTGTATGTCACGTCGACGGTCGCAGCGCCCAATCCCAGAGCGTCCTTTACAGTGGAGAGCGATGAATTGTCGGAGCGCATGGTGGTCGCGATCGACCAGTAGGCCGCATTGTCGGATGCTTCAGCGACGCGAAGACCGGTAGAAATGTTCTTCTGGGTAAGTTCGAGCTTGTTGTTGGTGCTCGTCAGACTGGCAAGCGCTGTCATTGCCGCCCGGTTGGTATTTATGCTCGTCATTCGCCATCGCCTCGCGTCGCGTGCCTTGGAAGAGACATGCCGGATCGATGCCGGAACGACGAACTGGCCTCATGCCGAACGGCAGCAACGGCCGTCTTCGTCATGAAGCCAATCTAGGAAGCAATGGTTAAGTCGTAGTTAATACATAGTCACAGAAAGGAACGCCGGCCGCCAGAAGACGTCTGGGGAAGTCTGGGAGCTGCAACTTCCGGCAGCCGGCGAACTTGCTATCTGAACAGGCTTAGGATCGACTGCGCACTCTGGTTTGCGATGCTGAGAGCCTGAACAGCAAGCTGCTGCTGGACTTGCAGCGCCTGAAGCTTTGTAGATTCTTCAGTCATGTCTGCGTCAACAAGTGACCCGATGCCGCGGTCAATGGCGTCGGACAGCGCACCTACGAAGTCCTTCTGGAGGTTCACGCGGGTTTTTGCGGAACCCAGAGTTGCTGCCGAGCTCGTCATTTCCGAAATCGCGGCATCTGCGCCCTTGATATAACCTTCAAGAGTCGTGAGATCAGTTGTGCTGTCAGTCAGGGCAGAGATGGTGAGCGTTGCTACGCTGAACGTACCGGTGCCGCTGATGGCGCCAGTTGCGTCGCGCAGACCATCCACGATACCGACGGCTGTGGCGCTTGCATCGTAAAGCTTCACGTTGGCGGTGTTGATGCTGATCGTACCGATGGTTACGGCCCCATTGGTCCTGGTGAATGAGGCAACGATCGACTTCGAGGCGTTGTAGCCGGCCGCGGATGAGTCAACGGAGAGCCAGTTCTGGCCCGAGAAAACGGCGGACTCGCCGATCGAGCTCAGCTGATTCTGCAGTTCGGTAATTTCCGATTGGAACTTCGTGCGGTCGACGCCTGGCTGGCGAGCGGCGACAAGCTTGTTCTTGATTTCCTTGGCAACTTCGATGGCGGAATTCGTTGCTGTATAAGCCACATCGATAGTGGCGGCACCCAGTCCGAGGGCGTCCTTCACGGTCGAGAGGGCGGACTTGTCGGAACGCATGGTCGTGGCAATTGACCAATAACCGGCGTTGTCTTCGGCGGAAGCAACGCGAAGGCCGGTCGAAACCCTGGCCTGGGTCTTCTCAAGAGAGGCATTCGTAGCGCTCAAGCTGCGTAACGCAGTCATCGCCGAGACGTTTGTAATAATGCTGGACATTAAAATAGCTCCACTGGCTGTTTTCGTTGAAACATTCCAGGCCGGAGCCGGAGACGGTGGACCGTGACTAATACCGTGGCGCAATCTGCGCCCCACCTGCGGAGAAGACTAGCCGGGACTTGTTAAAGAAAGTCTAACTTTCGCGCCGCAATTCTAAAGTTTGAGTACCGGGCAGATCAGGTGAATGATCTGACGAGGCTTCCGGCCAACAGCGTCCAGCCATCAATCAGGACAAAGAACAGCACCTTGAAGGGAAGTGAAATGACTGTCGGGGGAAGCATCATCATGCCCATGGACATCGTAACCGTCGCCACCACGAGGTCAATGATGAGGAAGGGAAGCGCGATCAGGAAGCCGATTTCGAATCCGCGCCGCAGTTCGGACACCATGAATGATGGAACGAGAATTCTGATATCCCGTTCCGTCGCTGTTCCGCCTATGGATGATTCCGCGGCAAGATCCTGAAAGAATGCAAGTTCCTTCTCTCTGACATTGCGCAGCATGAAATCCTTGAACGGGTCCACGATTTTTCCATAAGCCTCCGCCTCGCTGATCTGCTTGTTTAGAAGCGGCTGCAGGCCCTCGTTCCAGGACTTGTCGAATGTAGGTGCCATAATGAACATGGTGAGAAACAAGGCTAGCGTGATGAGGATGATGTTTGCCGGTGTCGACTGAAGACCCAGGCTACTGCGCAGAAACGAGAATGCGATGATAAGCCGCGTGAAGCTTGTCATCATCACGGCAAGACCCGGCAGCACGGAAAGCAGTGTCAGCAACAGGACGGACTGGACAATGGTGTCAGTTGATGTCGAGCCTATGCTATCGAGCAATGGCTGCAGATTGACAGGAGGCGGAGTCTGCTGGGCCAGTACCGGACCCGGCAACAGCAGGACAAGCGCAAGAAGGATCCAACGCAGCTTCATTCGATGATGAAGGAAGTGAAGATGAAGCCTCTGATCTGCCCCTTGCTCAAAGACTCTGCAATCTCCCTCAAGTCCATCTTGATCAGCTGCAGACCATCACCACCTTCAAAGTCGCTGATGGTCAACGTCCTGAAATAGTTCATGGCTATTTCGGCCGCGAGAGGGCCAATGGAATCCGCCGGGATTTCACCGTCGGTAATGTATTGGATTCCGCCTTCAACTCTTACCCATGAACCGCTCTGTTCCCTGAGATTCACAATGACAGGCGGAAAGGGGATGAATGCCAGCTTTTCTGGGTCGATCGGTTCTTCAGTGGTCTCGGCGCTACCGGCTTCTTCGTGTTCAGTTGCGGCAGTTTCGCTTTTCCCGTGCTCAGCCGATTCCGCGTCATTGCCGTGCTGTCCAGGTTCCTGGGGCGGTTTTTTTTCTACAATGCCGGGTTTCCCGGCATGTTCCACAGCAGGCATCATGAATGCGGAAATGGCGACGCCGGTGCCGAGGCCTAGTACTGCCGTGAAGCAGGCGGCGATGAGGATAGGGAGCGCGCCGCCACCTTCAGCGGGCGTTTCTGGGATAGCCATGCCGCCAATAGAATGGATTCACCTTGTCCCAAAGTTGCAGCCCAAACCCAGGTTTCTGGATATCCGAAACCTGACCTTTGCCCCCGTAGCGGACGCGCGCCTCGGCAATCCGGCTGAATTCCACAGAGTTGTCCGGCTCAACATCCGCCGGATTGACCAAGCCTGCTATCCAAATGTCCCGCAATTCGGAGTTGACGAGGGTCTGCTGCCCGCCCTCGATGTAGAGCGTTCCGTTGTCATAAACTTTGCGCACAACAGCTGTGAGTTGCAGGTTCAGCTTTTCTGCCCTGTTCACGCTGCCCTGGCCACTTGCGGATGAGTCTGAGCCGATAGTGCCTTCGGCTTCGCCCTCCGACTCAAAGATGGGTAGCCCAAGCGAGAAATCCAGCTCGCCTTTGGCCTTGGCTTTGCGCGTACGGGTGGAGGAATTGCTAAAGTTGGCCTTGTCATTGAGGTTCACCTTCACCGTGATCATGTCACCGCGGCGATGGGCCCTTCGATCCCGGAAGAGATCTGCAGGGCCTCCAATCCAGGTATCCTGCTCATCTGCATCAGCCAAATCCGCGTTCTCGGTGAGCGCCGAAACATCTCGCGATATACCGCTGCCAACCGGAGACAGTTCTGGTGCGCTGGTGAGGCGATCAAATGTCTTGCCGCAGCCGGCCAGCGTTGAAACCACCAGAAAGGCGACAATAAATCTTGCAATACTCACGATCTGTTCCCGGTCCTTGCATATGCGATGGAGGCCATGAAAACGACTATCCTCGAAGAGTCCTTTGGATCCATAAGAGCCAAAATGTTGCTAGCCTGCTTTGCGTTAAGGCTGACCAGAATCTCCGCGGCAACCGCCGGATGGAGCCGTTTGATGACTTTCACAGCCGCTTCCGGCTCCATGTTGGCGTAGATCTTGGTCAAGCCATCGCTAAGCTGCTCGCGCACTGCCTCCCTGGCGTTGAGGAAGTCCTGAAGCCTCTCGGATTCGCTCTGGAGTTCTGTAAGCCGGGCTTCAACGTCCCTTTTCAGGTGGGCGAGGCGCTCTTGCTGAAGCGCAAAGCGGGTTTCAGCCGCGCTTTCCGCGAAACTGCTGCAATAGTCCTCCGTGACCTTGGGCCCTTCCTTCTGTCCAGACGGCTCTTCGGCATGGCCAACTGGGAAGCCAATCAGGCAACTTGCGAAAGCAACAGAGAAGAGGGCGGAGGCAATCGGTTTCATTGGACAACGACCTCCGCCTGCAATGCCCCCGCCGCCTTAATGCTTTGAAGGATGGAGGTGATGTCGGAAGGCCGCAGCCCCATCTTGTTCAAGCCTTTGACAAGCTGTTCCAGAGTTGCTCCATGCAGCACCGCAACCTTGCTGCCTTCTTCTTCCGTCACGATCTGTGTTGATGGCACAACGACAGTTTCACCATCGGAAAACGGCTCTGGCTGGTAGACTGCCGGTTCCTCCGAAACCTTGATGGTAAGGCTGCCTTGTGAAACCGCAACCGGCGAAATGCGGACATGCTCGCCCATCACGATGGTGCCATTGCGTTCATCAATGACGATCCGAGCAGGGAAATCCGCGTCCACCTGTAGGACCCCGATTTCCGCCACCAGCCTGCTGGCGATAATCGTTTTCGGTCTGGAAACCTCGACACTCCTGAAATCCAGTTCCTCGGCAATTCTCTTGCCGAACTTCTTCACGGAATAGGCATTGATCGTATCTGCAATTTTGGCTGCCGTGGCGAAGTCCGGGTTGCGCAGCTGCAAGGTGAAGCTGGGAATGGCATTGATCTCAGTGCTGTGATCCTTTTCGACGATAGCACCCTCGGCTATGCGGCCCGTGGTCGGCACGCCCTTTGAAATGGTGGCGCTCTGGCCCTGAGCAATCATGCCATTGGCTGAAACCGGCCCTTGGGCGACAGCATAAACATCGCCATTCGGCGCCAGCAACGGCGTCAGGATGAGAGTGCCGCCGGCAAGTGAGGTTGCGTCACCGAGTGACGAGGCTGTGGCATCCAACGTAGAACCCTGCCGAACAAATGGCGGCAGTGTCGCCGTCACCATGACGGCGGCAACGTTTTTCGGCTGAAGAGAAAGCTGTCCCAGGCCAACGCCCATTCTCTCAAGCATTGATCGCATCGATGCTTCCGTAAATGGCGATTTGCGGAAGCTGTCACCGGTTCCCGCCAAACCTATGACGAGACCGTAACCGACCAACTGGTTATCGCGGATGCCCTGGACGGTGGTAATGTCCTTGAGCCTGACTTCACTGCGTGCGCCTATGGGCGCGACAGCCAGCAGGCACACCGCAAGAACGAGGCCGAATAGCCGCTCAATTGCTTTCGACACGAAGCGTACCGTCCTCTTCAACGCGCGCGGTCAGGACAATGCCCGTGGCACCATTCTTCACCTTGATGATTTCGCCGGGTCCACCATCCTCCTCGACGATCAACACGCTGGAAATTTCAATTCCACCATCGGAATAGAGCGCTGGCACTGCCTGCCCTTTCCGGACGCTCGCCTTTCGTCTGACGGCGCTTGCCAATACCGGTTTGCCTGCCCAAAGCTTGCGCGCCGCCTCCTTACCGAAGATCTGTGCGGCATCCATGATGTAGCGGCGTTTTTGCTGCGCCGAGACCTCAAACTGCCTGGAAACAAAATCGACGGGAGAAATAGTCTCATTTGCAGCAATGTTGCGGCTCGGCACAAGCATCATGACAACTTCCGCACCAGCGGGCAAAGCTAGGATGCCAAGTGCCCCACCCAACAGAATTGCGCCAAAAAGCCCTCTCATGGTTCAGCGAATGCCCTTCGAGACGATACCGGCCATGTCATCCGCCGCCTGAATGACCTTCGAATTCAACTCATAGGCCCGCTGCGCGGCAATCAACTCGGTGATTTCCTGCACGGGATCAACGTTGGACTCTTCCAGATAGCCTTGCTCCAACACGCCAAAAGGAGAGGTTCCGGGCGTGCCCGTCAGGGCGGGGCCCGAAGCTTCCGTGTCCTTGAACAAGGAACCGCCCAGGGCCCGAAGCCCGGCGCTGTTAACGAAGGTTGCGAGCTGAATGTCACCGATCTGGGTTTCTGTTCCATTGCTGGCAAGCGAGAAAACTTGCCCCGTTCTGCTGATCGACACCTTCAATGAATCAGCCGGCACAGTAATGGGCGGTTCGAGCAGAAGCCCATCACCCGTGACGATCTGGCCGTTGGCGTCCTTGTTGAGGCTTCCCGAGCGGGTGTAAGCAATTTCACCGTCCACATTCCTGACCTGAAACCAGCCGTCTCCGTTGAGCGCCACATCAAGTTCGTTGCCTGTGCTGCTGATCGGGCCCTGCAGATTTATGTTTCTGATGGAGGAGAGCCGTGTACCCAACCCAAGCTCCGCCCCTTCCGGAATAACGCTCTCGCCGCTCGCGCTCGGCACAGATGAGCTTCGGACGATCTGGTAAAGCAAATCGGTGAACTCGGCCCGCGAACGCTTGAAGCCAGTTGTGTTTGCGTTGGCGATGTTGTTAGCGATTGTTTCGACATTGAGCTGTTGTGCGCTCATGCCGGTCGCGGCAATGGAAAGTACTCTCATGTCAACCTCTGCGAATTCATATCTGCATCCGTGTCAGCTCAAGATAGGCGTTCACGAACTTGTCCCTCGCCGCGATCACGGTCGTGAGCATGCGTTCCGATTCCAAAACCTTGTTGATCGCCTCTGACATCGGAACCTGGCCATTGATTGCGCCAATTGCTGCCTTCTCGCCTGCATTCAGGATCTCGGAGAATTGCGCGAAAGCCGATCCTTCCCCGGCGTCCAAAGGAGACTGCGCCGGCGCCAGCTTTTCTGCCGTGACTGCGCCACCACCAAAGGCTTGAACTGTTCCAATCTGCATCGCCGCTACGTCCTCAGCAGTTCGACGAGATTGGCCGCCATTTCCCGCCCCTGCCTAATAACCTGGAGATTTGCTTCGTAGGCGCGCGAGGCGAGCCGCATGTCCGTCATTTCGACGATCATGTTCACGTTGGGCAGCTTCACATTGCCGTCTTTGTCAGCGGCGGGATGGCCCGGCCTGTTTTCCATCGGAAACTCCGCACTGTCTGTTCCCACCTCGGCGACCCTCACTGAAGGCACACCGGATACTTCGTCGAGCGTTGACTCAAAGCTGACAGTTTTACGGCGGTAAGGATCCGAGCCCGCAGTCTTTCCAGTGGACTCCGCGTTTGCGATGTTTTCGGCCAGAACACGCATGCGCAAAGATTGCGCTCCGAGACCGGAAAACGCGGTGGCAGATGCGGCGCTCAGCGGATCCATGTCAGCCCACCTTCAAACTTGAGAGTGTCATGCGGTGGAATATTCGATAGAGGGCAGTTTCCATGCTGATCTGCCTGGAAGTTTCACCGATCACGCGCATCTCATCCTCAACAACCACGTTGTTCTTGGAATGGGATTCATCATTCGATGGCTTGTACTCAACATTAAATGTTGAGGAGTTTGCACCCGATGTGTTCAGATGGCCTACGTTCGTCGTACGCAATTCAGCGGCAACGTTTTGCAGAACGGGAGCAAAATCTGCCACTTGCCTTGCGCGGTAGCCGGGCGTGTCGATATTGGCAACGTTTCCGGCAGCAACTGCGAAACGCTGGTTCAGCCAGTTCATATGGTTCGGTAACAGTTCAAGTATCGACATCGCGGACACCCAATCAAAGCCCAGTGTCGCAGGTCAGCCTTGCCTCAAGCTTGAACCGGTCTAGCGCGGGCTATTGCGTTCTTCGTGTTAACGAAATGGATAATCTCGGCGATAGCCCGGTAGAATTCGGCGGGAATCATTTGCCCGACCTCAACCGCGGGATAAAGGGCGCGGGCAAGCTCCCTATTCTCGGCAACCGAAATGCCATGTTGCTGGCACAACTCTTTAATCCGCAATGCGACCGCGTCCGTTCCCTTTGCAATGACAATGGGCGCTCCACCCTCGGACTGAACATAGCGCAAGGCGATGGCATAGTGTGTCGGGTTTGTGATGACCACCGTGGCGCGCGGCACTTCCGCCATCATTCTTCGCTTTGCCCTCTGCCGCCCCAAGGACTTGAGCTTTTCCTTGATGTGCGGATCACCTTCCGTTTGCTTGAATTCGTCTTTCAGTTCCTGCCTGGTCATCATCAGGTCGTTACGCCAGCGGAAACGGGACATGGCCACATCTGCAAGCGCAATGACCAAGGCAACCAGCGTCAACGGCCACAGCACCCCTGTTACGATGTCGGCAATCAGCCAGGGAACTGTTCCGACATCAGAAGTCGCCGCCAGCAATATGGCATGCTGGTTTCTTCTGAGGGCCCAAAAGCAGACGGAGGTCACGGCAACAACTTTGATAAAGGTCTTGGCAAACTCGTAGAGGGCTCTCTTGCCGAATATTCTTTGAAAGTTTTCCGCCGGGCTCAAGCGCTCCGGCTTTGGTTTCAGCCTCTCAAGATTGGCCTGCGGAGCGTTCTGGGCGGCAGGCCCCAATAGCCCGCCCAGTGTCAACACCGCGATGACTGGCAGAAGAATGAGCAGGATGCTGCCTGACAAGCGCCCGACTGTCGCGAATGCGTCATTGCCGTTCTGTAAATCAAACTGGCCACAGAACTCGAGAATATAAGCCAACTTCTGACTTAAGGCGGCGCCCACTTGCCCAACCAGGAGCATGCAGATGATCGCGATGGCGGCGAAGCTGGTAAGAACTCCCGCCTCTGATGAAAATGGAACATTGCCCTTCTCGATGGCATCTCGCAGCCTTTTCTCGGAGGGTGCTTCTGTCTTGCTTTCTTTGTCGGGACGGTCGCTCACTCAGCTTTCCCGGTGGGATCTGCCTTCCCGTTGGGTTCGGCTTTGGCGGCTGGGTCAGAAGTCGCGGGTGCTTCGGGCGCGGCCTGCAGTGAAATGTCTCCGGCTTTGGCAAGTTTGACTGCCATATCGGCAATCTTCCTGCGCGCCTCGACCGTGTCGTTGCGCGGCGCACCACCATCGGCCGGCAACTCCGATTCCACCATGCGCCGGGTGCGGGCACTGAGAGATTGCAATATGGCTTCCCGGAATTCTGGGCTCATTCCAAGCAATGCAGCCACCAGCAACTCAGTTGGAACACGATCCATGAGTTTAGAACGGTTGCGCTGCTCAAGCCCGGCCAGATCATCGAACATGAAGATCAAGGGTTTCAGTTTCTTGGCGTCCTCAGGGCTGATCTTGGCAAGCTCGACCAGAATCTCATCCGCACCGGCGCGATCCAAGCGGTTGATAATGGCTGCAAGCTGCTCAATGCGCTGCTCGCCACTTCCGGTCTCCTTGCTGCTCAAGAATTCTTCGGAAAGAAGCTGCTCCAGAATCTCCTGGGTCGGCTGGGCCACTGTGCCGATGCCAGCGAGTCTCGCCGCGATGTCGCTACGCATGTCTCCGGGAAGAGTTTCCAGGCAGCGTGCGGCAAGCTCTGGATCAACTTTTGACAGGATATAAGCGGCAACTTGCGGATGCTCGTCCATGAGGAAGGGAACAAGGGTTCCTTCCATGCCAAGCGCTATCTTGTTCCATGAGAAAGTTGTTTGCTTGCGTGTAGACTGGCCGAGGAAGTCCGCGATTTCTTCGGATGTAAAGGCCGTTTCCAGAAGGCCCATCAACTGCTTGGTGCTAGCTGATATTCCAAGGGCATTGGCAAACTGGCCGGCAAACTCCTCGACGAGCGGCTCGACGTCACGTGATGTCAGCGGTCCCAGGCTCGCCGTCGAACCCAAGATCAGTTTTACGTCCTGAGCATCCAGCTTCTTCAGGACGTTAACGGCCAAAGAACTCTCGAGGGTAGCGAGGAGTATCGCCGCCTTTTCAGTTGCCGATCGCGGCTCCCGGGTGGCAGGGTCCAATGGTACTTCGGCAAGAATTGCTGACACGCATCACCCTAGGAAGCTGAGTTGCCTTGAATGACTTCAGTGATCTTCAAGCCAAATTTGTCGCCCTCTTCCTCAAGGATGTAGAGCTGTCCCTTGGCAATCTGGCAGCCGTTGACCATCAGAATCACCGGGTCTTCCGGCGATGTTCCAAGTCCGATCTCATGACCGGGCTTCAATTCCATGAGTTCAGAAAGCTGCATGCGCGTGGACCCCAGCAATATCTGAACAGTCACGGGCAGATGGGCCAAAGCCAAGCCTGCGCCGGCACTCTTTCGATCTGGCATGGTGGACGCTGCTCCGCCTGCCGAAATGCTTTGACCGTTACCAAGATTCATTGCCATTCGCTTTCCATCGACAACTGAAATTTCGGATTACTGCAACAAAAGCCCAATCTTGTTGGGTTGAATTCTGATCTTACCCTTGGCGACTTCCATGCCTTCCACCCTCAGGACAGCACAGTCATGGGGCCTCGCTTCCAGGCGCAATACGCTGTCCGGTTCAAGCGCCAGAATGGCGTCGATGTTCATGAGCTGCGGGGGCAAAAGCACCGAAACTTCGAATGAACAATGGGACAGTGCCTTCTCCATCCTCGCATCAGCATGGTGCGAAGGCAGAACGCTTGCGCTGAAGGCCCGCTCCAATTCGGCCTGAGGAAAGCAGATGGCAATTTCTGCCGACAAACTGACGATGTTGACCAGGAATTTCACACAGATGCAGCGCATGTGTTGCGCATCTGCAGATCCTTGCGGCCCCGGCTCTTCCTCCTCAACCAAGATGATTTCCTGGCCGGTCGCTGCCAAATGCGCTTTTGGAATGCACCCGGCCACAGCATTCACAAAGTGGTTCACCAGCATCACTTCAAATTTGCTTGGCGGCCTTGATGCATCGTCAGCGGTGGATATCCAGAGGCCGTTTCCTCCCAGCCCTGCATCGCACAGCAAATTGTTGAACTGGCGGTCCACCTGGAAGCAGGCCGTGAAAGATTTTCCGCTTGCGCTGAAAGTCACAGTATTTGTTCTGAAAGAAGCCGAAGAAACCTTCTTGATGTCAGCCTCGGAGACGGAGCATTTCACGGCAAGCGGGCTTATGGACTTCAGCCCTTCAGCAATTGCCTCCGCGCAGGAGTTGAAGAAGCCGGCGAAGGGTTTCAGCGACGCTTCAACGCGCCTTGTCCGGACGCGCATGACTTCCGATGTGACCTTGATCGCTCTTTCCCAATTTGAGGATTGCATCAGGCTGCCTTCCTTGTAGTTGCTTCGAGGGTCGCCTGCTCCAGTTCCACAACTGTGGGCCGCTCATAGGCGGATACGGCCTTGCGGCCATGCTCAACAGCAACCTGAGGCATGCTTCCGTTCATTGAAGCGATGATTGTCTGCTTCACGATGACGTAGATCCTGACTTTCTTTTCCCGGACTGTCTTGATCTTTGCAGCCAATGGACCGAACAGTCCGTAGGAGAACAGAATACCGGCAAAGGTTCCAACCAGGGCGGCACCGATCAGGTGGCCCAACACTTCGGGAGGCTGGTCCAGGGATCCCATAGCCTTAATAACGCCAAGCACCGCCGCCACGATGCCAAGTGCCGGAAGCGCTTCCGACATGGTATTGATCGCCATGTAGACCTTCAGCTTGTCGCGCATCATTGTCTGGATTTCTTCATCCATGAGGGCTTCGATCTCATGGGGCCTGGCGGTTCCTATCAAGATCAAGCGGCAGTAGTCACAGATAAATGTCACAAGGTCGTGATTGGCGAGAACTCGCGGATAGCTCTTGAAGATTTCGGATTCTTCGGGCTGGTCGAAGTGCGCTTCCATCTCCGACTTGGTCTTGCTCTTCGTCTCCCGCAAAAGGACAAAAAGCAGCGAGAGCACATAAGCTTCCGAGAAGACAAACGCAAACGACGATGAGACCAACAATGAAAAGCATTTGAGGAACCCTTGGGAGTGAAAGGGTAGTTGCCCGACCTTGCGTGTGGCTATTCGCTTGCCATCAGGCCGGGGTAAGCTTTGCGTGCGAGTTTGAAGGGGCTGCCGGGACGTGAGAGGCCATGACAACCGCACTGACGAATTACAAGATCCTCACGCGCGACATTTCCCGCACTATGGCCAGGTTATCCGCGGACCCGCAAACCCAGCGCGAAGTCAACTACTACCGGGCACAAATCGGCAAGATAAAGTCGATCGAAGAGTTTCTGGGCAATGACAGGGTCTTCAATTTTGCGATGAAGGCCTTTGGCCTCGGGGATATGAGCTACGCCAAGGGCATGATGCGGAAGGCCCTTACCGACGGTATTGATGATGAGACGGCGTTTTCGGTGCGAATGGCAGATCCCCGCTTCAGGGAATTCGTCACAACATTCAATTTCAAGCGCTACGACAGTGCCACGACGTCATTTGACCGCACGCAGCAGGGCACCATCGACCGGTTTTTGCAGGCCCAGCTTGAGGCAAAGGCGGGCGAGACCAGCGAAGCGGTGCGCCTTGCATTGTATTTTGACCGGAAGGCACCTGAACTCTTGAGCAACTACAGCATTCTCGCTGACAAGGCGCTCCTGACTGTGGTGCGCACTGCGCTGGGTCTGCCCGCTTCCATGTCTTCCACGGATCTGGAAAAGCAGGCCAAGATCATCGGCGAAAAAGTCAATGTCGATGACCTCAAGGACGCCACCAAACGGCAGGACTTCATCGCGCGTTTTCTCGTACTTTATGACGTCAACAACAGTTCCAGCGCAACGGATGCCGGCGTGACTTTGTTGTCCGGCACTTCCGGCCTGATCGGCCAACAAACGCTGCTTTCAATACAGTCACTGCGACGGGGATAAGTTACAATGGAATCGAGCGGATATGTGGCTCTTTCGGCCCAGCTTGCCATCGACAGGAGGCTTTCCACGGTAGCCAACAATGTCGCGAATGCCGGCACGGTGGGCTACAGAGCCGCTGGTGTTGTGTTCAACGCCCTTACTTCGCCGACCGAAAGCTTCGAGACCGTCTTTGCCTCAGTCGGCAAGGGAAGCATCAATCTTGCATCCGGCGGCCTCAAGCAGACTGGCAATGCGCTGGACCTCGCCATCAAAGGAGACATGTTCTTGGGCTATATGGGGCCTAGTGGCGCTTATTATTCGCGCGACGGCAGGCTCACCATGCTGGACTCAGGTGAACTGATCAATCCGCTCGGCCACCCACTTCTGGATGGGTCCGGTTCACCCATCGCGGTGAAGCCCGATGGAGGCCCTCTCACAATCCAGGCCAATGGCACGATCATTCAAGGCGGCGCGCGCGTTGGGCAGATCGGTCTTTTCAATCTTGATCTCAGCGGCGGATTTGAGCGCGCCGGCAGCGCTGGCATTGTGCCCAAACTGGCTCCGGAAACAGCAGATGCCGCAGAAGGTGGCGCCGTTGTTCAAGGCTATGTTGAGGAATCCAATGTCGACCCGGTGAGCGAAATGGTGCGCCTTATCCAGGTAACCCGCGCATTTGAGGCAGCAACCACGCTTTCCGGCAAGATCTTCGATGCCGAAAGCGAAGCGATCAAGACGCTGGGTTCGAGATAGTCTGAATTCTTCGCGTGAAACCTTCTGTCAGCAATCGTGACCACGAGACGGCCGTTCTCAAGCGTTTTGAACAATTCACCCGCGACCTGCAAAGGCCGGGAAGCCTTGTTCGCATTTCAGGAAAACTTGCAGCCATCACCGGCAACGGGCTGACGATACGTGGGCTCTCGCGCCACAGCCGGATCGGTGATTTTCTGCTGGTGGGCCCTGGAAACGCCAACCTGCTAGCTGAAGTCGTATCTCTGACCGCGGACAGCCTACTGGCAAAACCGCTTTCAAACACAACGAGCATTGCAATTGGAATGGCAGTCGAGGTGGTCGGACCGCTTCTGTGCTATCCGAGCAATGCCTGGCGGGGAAGGGTCATCTCCGCACTTGCGGAACCAATCGATTCTCTTGGGTCCCTTGCCAAGGGTGAAAAGGCTATGGCCTATGACAGAGATCCGCCTCTCTCGCTTGACCGGCAGGCAGTGGATAAACCTGTCAGAACGGGCATCAAGTCCATCGACATCTTCACACCCATCTGCCTTGGCCAGCGCATCGGCATCTTCGCAGGTTCCGGAGTGGGAAAATCGACATTGATGGGCATGCTTGCCCGTTCTCCCGGGTTCGATATTGTCATCGTAGCTTTGGTGGGAGAACGCGGCCGCGAAGTCCGCGAATTCGTCACCGAAATTCTTGGGCGTTCAATCGAGAAATCTGTGGTGATCGTGGCAACGAGCGATGAGTCCGCGAGCCTGCGCCGGCTGGCGCCGCTGCTTGCTACGGCAACCGCCGAATATTTCCGGGACATGGGCCACAAGGTTCTCCTGGTGATGGATTCAGTTACGCGTTACGCTCATGCGCTGCGCGAATTGTCCATGGCGGCAGGCGAATCGCCAGTTGCGCGTGGATATCCGCCGAGCGTCTTCAGTTCCCTACCCCGGCTTCTGGAACGTTCCGGCCCAGGCAGCGGCACGAGCGGCTCCATCACCGGCTTTTACTCGGTGCTTGTTGATGGCGACAACAACAACGAACCCGTGTCAGATGCTGTCAGGGGCACGTTGGACGGACATATTGTGTTGAGCCGCAAGATCGCCAGCAGCGGCCGCTATCCTGCCATTGACCCACTCGAATCCATCTCACGCCTGGCGCCCAAGTCCTGGACGCCACAGGAACGCGCCGCGGCGACTGAACTGCGCCGCCTCATAAATCGCTATGAAGAAACCAAAGACTTGCGTGCTATCGGTGGCTACACGGCTGGTGCCGATCCAGATCTTGACCACGCTGTCCAGCAGGTGCCACTGATCTACCGCGCCCTCAACCAAGTGCCGGAAGATGGGCCGAGCGAAGATGTGTTTCGCGATATGCCAAGGTCACAGCCTCACACACATAAACCTCAGCAAGGTTGACGGGAGCGCAAAGGCACTCCGCGCGTCCGATGTGCAAGGGGCGCTTGAGTCAATTAACGAACTTTCATCCCTCCCCCGCGCAGCGCGGGGAGGGGGCGGACATCTTGTGCGCCGGGCGGGGATCGCAAAACAAGCTGTAATCCCCTCCGTCATTGCTGTGTAATGACACTTCCCCCGTAGAAAGGGGAGGAGACCCATTCAAAGATGATCGCGGCCTAGGCTGCTGAAGCTGTCCTGCTCAACAGCTGGTAGCCGAGAAATCTCTGCGTATCGATTGGGTCATATCCCATTGCTGCTCTCAGTTTCCGGCGCAGCTTGCTGATGTGGCTTTCGACAACACATTCCTCGACCTTTTCATCGAAGACACCGTAAACCGAATCAAAGATCTGCGAACGCGTCACGCGCCTGCCCCTGTTGGCAGCGAGATATTCGAGAATTCTGAGCTCACGCCGCGGAATTTGCAGGGCCTCACCGTTCACTTCCGGCGCCCTGCCACCACCATAGACTACAAGACCGTTTTCACTCCACAGGGCTGCCTTGCTGCTGTTCGACCTGCGGCGTATCGCGGCGATGCGCGCCACAATTTCTCTTGCATGTACGGGCTTGCGCACAACATCATCGATGCCGACCTCAAACAACTTCAATGTATTTTCAAGGAGATTTGCATCGCTGAGCGCGAGTGTCGGCACGTCAGCCTTCTGCTTGATTGTCTTGGTGATTGAAATCCTCTCGGCAAACTCGCCGAGCACGAGGCCTTCAACGGCACTCAGATCAATATCCATTGTCGATTGAAACCACTCAAGGAACTCATTTGGATCAAATGATGTCACTGAGTAGCCCTCCCGCCCGAGGGAGGTCTTGTAGGCCTCAGCAACAATGGGGCGATCATCAACAACGACTATCATCCGTCTCTCCCGGTATTCCGCGGGCCATGTGGGCCGCAGATGAAACGGCTAACGGACATATGGTTAACAGGGCGTAAACCAAGTGTATTTTATCTAGATATATCAATGTATTAGATTACAGCTCCCTGCATTTGATGAAGTTACTTCAACTCTCTCAATCAACTGCGCAACAGGGCATCACGGGACATCTGTTTCCCTGAGTTGATTACCGAACACTACTCTGAAGTTGAATCCAGTTGATGGACGTTGTCACATGAATCAGCACATTGTCGGTTGTCCAAAAAAAACTAGTGTTGAGCGATAGCAAAGAAAATGAACGGCAGTGGGGCGCAGGGACTTCTGGAAACAAGCGATGGCAACTTTGAAACGAGACAGGGATCTGGCAGCAGGAACGAAACGGATTGCTTCCTGATTGGTCAAATCGCCGAACTGCTCAATCTTCAGCCGCAGACAATACGATTTTACGAGCGTCTTGGACTCGTTCGCCCCAAGCGATTGGGGCGGCTGCGCATCTATGGCAGAAACGACCTTAGGACTCTTGAGTTTGTGAGATACATGCGTGAATTGGCCTTGCCGCTGCAGGCAATCGGCAAACTCATCAATGATACCGCGGAAGGAGATTCACTTTCTCTCGACTCTGCCAGGATCAGAGATTTTCTCAGCCAGCATCTCACAACGATGAAAGCAACACAGTCAAATCTCGAAGCCCAAATCAGCGATTTATCAGCAAGACTGGGTCTTGCCGCGGAGTAGCCAGAGCGGGATCATTTTTGAAATGAACCTCCTCCCCCTTCTACGGAGGGTGTCGTCGCAGGCGACGGAGGGGGTCACCGTGTTTTGCACCCCCGCCCGGCGCACAAATTGCGCGCCACCCTTCCCGCGCTCTCGCCTTGGCGAAGCTGAAGCTTCACTTCGACCTAGCCAGGTCAAGGGGAGGGATTGCAGTTCGGTATCCGCCCCAATTGACTGTGATCAGACTCTAAAACGCAGAGTATTGAAGCATCATTGGATGTTCAGCGTTTGAAATACCCGGCACTCGAACCGCATTCTTGCCATTTCGCTTGCAAGCGTACATTTCTCCGTCTGCCATCGCCATCATGCTTTCAAGGTCCATGGCGCCCAAATAGTGGTTCGAAAGAGTGACGCCAATTGAGGCGGTGATGCGGAGTTGAATTTCGCCCACCTCAAATGGTTCGGAAATGACTTCAAGGACCCGCATCGCCAAGACTGCCGCCTCATGACTTGAAGACACGCAAGCCTGCAGGATGACAAACTCGTCGCCGCCGACACGGGCGACAATATCGGCTTGCCGGACTGCTTTGGAAATTCGCCCGGCGGCCAGCTTCAAAATTTCGTCTCCCATGGCGTGGCCATGCCTGTCATTGACAGGCTTGAAGTCATCGAGATCAATACAGTGCACGGCGAAACCTTCGCCTCTCGCGGCCCTGGCTGCCAATGTCTCGTAGTGCTGCCGTAACATGTAGCGGTTCGCCAGCTGCGTAAGTTCATCGTGTGTGGCCATCTTTGCCACCATTTCCTGGGTTCGCCGGCGCTCCGTAACATTATTGTAAGTCGATACAAATCCGCCTTCCGGCAATGGCGTGCCACGTATTTCAAGCACGCGGCCATCCGGCCGGCTGCGCTCAAAGACATGAGAAATGCGCTTTTCGACCAACTGCATCTTTGCTGCCACCAGGTCTTCCGGCCGCCCTGGCCCATATTCACCACGCATTGCATTGAAATGGAAAAGTTCAAGCAATGTGGGTGTCCTGTTCGCAAACAAATTTGACGGATAATCGAGAAGCTGCTTCTGATACTCATTGCACAAGACAACATTGAGATTGCTGTCTGTGAGAATGATGCCTCCAGGAAAGTGCTGTATCAAAGCCTCATAGAGCCTCAGCTGGCTGCGTGCGGCATCCAACTCTTGCTGCAATGATGCAATCTGCCTTTCACATTCAGCGCCTAGTGCCATCTCGTTCTCATTTGTTGTTCCGGAACGCATCAACAAGGGGTCAGTCAGCGCGCTTGAGTGAGGAAAGCGACGCAAGAATTTGCATTTCTAATGCCAAATGCACCCAGAAGTAGCATCCGGTTTCCCGCAGTTTCCTTGCGCCAGGCTTTCGCCTTCTGCATCCCGGCTAGAACAGAAGTTTACTGATGGTTCCGTGCAGGCCCTATCTACCAACGTCGTCTTCGTGATCTTCTCAAGACTATTGTTGGGCGAGGGGTGGGAGCGGTGACCCACTTCTGGAATGTAGCGAGAAGTAGCATTTTCACCGCGCGGTGTCAAGGACTAATTTCATGGACTAGGATTGGCTGTGCCGGGCGATGCTCGAAGAGCGAAGCCTGGTGGAGCGAAGGGGGATCGAACCCCTGACCTCGGCATTGCGAACGCCGCGCTCTACCAACTGAGCTACCGCCCCTTCCACGAAGGCAGAAGGCTTTTAGAAAGGCTAGCAAAAGCCGTCAAGTTCAGGTGCTTGCGAAGGCCGCGCCAAGGCCCTACATCTGCGGCAACAACTGGCGGACCCCATGAATCCCTTCATCTGGCTTATACTTACCCTGCTCGACCTCTACTTCTACATCATCCTCGCTGCAGTGATTTCAAGTTGGCTCGTGCATTTCGGCATCATCAACTATTCGAACCCCACGGTGCGGGCGATCCTGCGGGGGCTCGCCGCGCTGACTGAGCCGGTACTTGCCCCCATCCGTAACTTGCTGCCGAACATGGGCGGACTCGACATCTCGCCCATTATTGCGCTCATCGGGCTGCAGTTCGTGCGTTATCTCATCATCTATTACGTGCCGCCCCTCTTGGGCTGACGGCCATGTTGCGGCCGACACCGCGCGGAACTTTCCTTGATGTGAAGGCAACGCCCAAGGCTTCGCGTGACGAAATCAAGGGTTGGCGTGAGGGTGCGCTCTTGGTGCGCGTCACCGTGGCTCCGGAAAACGGCAAGGCGAACGACGCCATCGTGGCACTGCTGGCGAAGTCAGCGCGGGTACCCAAGTCAGCCTTTGAACTTGTTTCTGGCGAAACCAATCGCAACAAATCCTTCCGCCTTGCCTCGCATGTTGAAGCGGTGCAGGTTTGGCTGGAAGGGCTGAAGAAGGAATGAAAATGCGCTTTGTTATTTTGTGTGGCGCGATGTTGCTGGCAACACCGGCGCTTGCCGGATTTGACAGCGCCTATACGGACCTCAACTTCAACGACAAGAAGAACTGCACGAATTTAACGCCTGCACCTGTTGAAGGTGAGCCCAATGACAGTGTTGCCTTCGAGTGCGGCGGCTACGGCAACTATGTTGTGACCTTTGCCGAGGGAGACCTGCGCAGCTTCGTTTCCTTCGGCACGGAGTCAGGTGATCACTGCGCGGCGCGGCAGACATTCGGCGGCTTCAACAGCGTCGGCAACAAGATCGAGTGGCGGCGCAAGGACGGTAAGCCCATTGCCACAATCCTCCGCTGGTCCGTCTCCTATGACCCGGAAGATTCAAACAAGCAGAAGAGCTGGCTCGTCGTCACTAAGCTGGAGGCAGAGGACTCCTGCCATATGGGCTATGTAGAAGGCGGCTATCCCAAAGCCAACGAAAAGGCGCGCTGGCTGGCGGATACGGCGGCGGAAGCGTTTTCGTGCAAGGTTGGAAAACCGGTGTTCTTCGCCAATCCCGGAACGGTGACGGAAGGGATTGCCGCCAACAGCGGCTGCGGGGAGTAAACTGACGCAACAACTACCAAATTTCTCCATCGGCAGGCTTGACCCGCCGACCCAGTCTGGGTGGGCCGATCAAGTCGGCCCATGGAGAGACAAGGGTTCTACGCCGCGGCTTCCTTGGCACGGCTGAGGCGCTTGCGCTCTGTGGGATCGAGCACGGCCTTGCGCAAGCGGATCGATTTCGGCGTCACCTCGACATATTCATCCTCGCCAATGTAGGCGAGCGCCTTCTCAAGGGACATGCGAACAGGCGGCGTCAGGATCATGGCCTCGTCCTTGCCGGAGGCGCGGACGTTGGACAGCTTCTTTTCCTTCAGCACATTGAGCTCAAGATCATTGCCGCGCGTGTGTTCACCAACAATCATGCCGGCGTAGACCTTGGTGCCCGGATCGATGAACATGGGGCCACGGTCCTGCAAGTAGAACATGGCATAGGCTACGGCCTCGCCCTCGCCGTTTGAAATCAGTGCACCCGTGTGGCGGGCGGAAATTTCGCCCATGAACGGCGCATAGGAATGATAGAGGCGGTTCATGATGGCGGTGCCGCGCGTATCGGACAGCAGTTCCGACTGGTATCCGATGAGGCCGCGTGTCGGCGCGTGGAAGACGAGACGCTGACGGCCTGTTCCGCTCGGGCGCATGTCGCGAAGTTCGCCCTTTCGCTCCGAGACTTTCTGCACAACCACACCGGCATAGTCTTCATCGACGTCGACGATGACTTCCTCGATGGGTTCCAGTTTCTCGCCTGTGTTTTCATCGGTCTTGAAGACGACGCGTGGGCGGCCCACGGTGAGTTCAAAACCTTCGCGGCGCATGGTTTCAATCAGAATGCCAAGCTGCAATTCGCCACGGCCCGCCACCTCAAAGGCATCGGTTTCGGTTTCCGACATGGAAACTTTGAGGGCAATGTTGCCTTCGGCTTCACGCATCAGGCGCTCACGGATGACGCGGGACTGCACTTTGTCGCCTTCGCGGCCCGCAAGCGGACCGTCGTTGATGCGGAACGCCATGGCAAGGGTTGGTGGGTCAATGGGCGTGGCTGCGATGGGCACAGTAACGGAAGGATCACAGAAGGTATCCGACACGGTCGCCTTCACCAAACCGGCGATGGCAACGATGTCGCCCGCCTCTGCCTCATCCACCG
>JAIBJH010000015.1 GCA_020029455.1 Hyphomicrobiales bacterium | reverse complement strand
CCGGAATTGGGTGGCGGCCAGAGAAGCTTCGTCTTGTCGGTGTTGCCAGGAACATCGCCGGCATCGGCGAGGATGACGATGGGGGCCTCCAGCCCCTTGGAGCCATGCACCGTCATGATGCGAAGCCGCCCTTGCGCCTCTTCCATCTCGCGCTTGATGGTGGTGTCGGAGCCCTTCATCCAGTTGGCAAAACCCGAGAGCGAAAAACCCTCCTCGCGCTCATAATCCAGCGCCAGATCGAGAAAGGCCCTCACGGCATCCTCGGCCTCGCTGCCAAGCCGCGTGAGAATGGCCGTCATATGCTGCTGCACCACACGCGAAAAGAATGCGAAGGGGCCGCACCGCCACGCCAGTATTTCATAGTCTCGCAGCGCTTGCGCATTCCCCATCTGTTGAGGATCAGCGAACAACCTCTGCCGCAGGGTCGCTGCGCCGCGTTTGGCCGCAAGTCCCGTAAGTGCCGCATCATCGAGAGGCTGTGGCATCAGCGGGCTCTTGAGGAGACAGGCCAGCGTATGATCATCGCCGGGCAGAACCATCACTTGCGCCAGGGCCAGAAGATCCTGGACGATGATATGCTCGCCAAGTTCAAGCCGGTCCGCGCCCGCCACCGGAATGCCGAGCTGGCGCATCTCGGCGATGAGTGCCGAGAAAAGGAGATTGCGCCGCTGCACGAGGATCAGAATATCGCCCGCGGAAACAGCACGCTGCTCACCATGCAGTTGCCGTCTGCCGATCCATGATTTAACTGTCCTGGCGATCTTGCGCGCCAGTTTTCGCCGGGGGTGATCCTCGGCAATGTGATCGACAGGCGCCTTCCAGTAGTCTGCCTCTTCGTCCTCTTCGCGCCTGACAAGCGGCCAGAACTCGAAGACGCCTGGAAAGCCCTTGCGCTCGGCTTCGTGCTTCCGCTCGTCCTGCCCCCTCTCGCCAAACCCCTGCCGCGCCATACGGCCCTCGGCGAAGACCATGTCTACGGAAGAAAGCACATGGCCGAGGCTGCGGTAGGAGACGGTAAGGTCGATGTGCAACAGTCCGCCAAGAGGTTTCGCCTTCTCCACCAGCCATCCCCGCGTCTCATCGAAAGATGAAAGGTCAGCGCCCTGAAAACTGAAAATGGACTGCTTGCGATCGCCCACCGCAAAGACGCTGCGTGGCGTCTCCTCGCGCTGGCCCTTGCCGGAAAAGAATTCCTCCGCAAGTGCGGTGATGATCCGCCACTGCGCCGGGTTTGTGTCCTGCGCTTCATCGACGAGAATATGATTGAGCCCCTTGTCGAGCTTGTAGAGCACCCACTGCGCATTCTCGGAGTTTGCCAGAAGCGCGGCCGTGCGCTCGATCAGATCGTCAAAATCATAGAGCCCGCGCGCCCGCTTGGCTGCCTCGATCAGATGTTCCACCTCGGCCATGGCGATGGCTGCCGCCAGACTGGCATCTATAGTCTTTCTCAGGTTGAGCTGGGTGAAGAGATCAGCAACCCGTAGCTGCTCAGTCTCAATCTCATGCGCGATCCCGGCAGACTGTGCCAGCTTCTTGCGTATGGGTGCTTTCAGGGGTTGGCCCTTTGCAGTGAAGTAGAGCGGCAGCAGCGCCAGAAAACGGTCATGACCCTCGCTGCGCACGCTCTGGCGGAGCTTGCTTGGCTCTTCATCTTTGTCGCGATATTCCGCCGCCGATTCCAGCATTGATGCCCAGCGCAGATAGGCCTCTTCATCGATGGCGCAAATCTCGCGCCCAAGTTCATCGGAGCTGCGTCCATCCTTCAATCCAAGCCCTTCAAGCTGTTCCTGTAGCAGCCGGATACCGCCCGCTTCGAGCAAGCTGAGGGCAACAGTGCCCTTTCCCAGATAGGCCTTGGCGAGACTTTCAAGTTGCTCGGCATTGCGCAACCCGCCTCCCGCAAGCGCGTCCCAGGCAGCAGCAATGTGAGGCTTGGGAGACGACATGGCCTGTGCCAGCGAATCCCGCAGCAGCTTTCGTTGCTCATCCTCCTCCATCACCCGGAAGCCCGGCGCGATCCCGGCCTCGACAGGAAAGAGCTGCAGCAGTGACTCGCAGAAGGCATGAATGGTCTGGATCTTGAGGCCCCCCGGCGTTTCAAGAGCCGTGGCAAAAAGCTGCCGCGCCTTCCTGCAAAGCCTTACGTCGGGCTTCGGGATGCCGAGATTTTTCAGCTCTTCTCTCAACGCGCCATCATCAAGTGCAATCCATCCCGAAAGCTGCGCGAAAAGCCGCGTAGCCATCTCCGTTGCGGCCGCTTTCGTGTAGGTGAGGCAGAGGATCGATTGCGGGTCGACGCTACCGAGCAGCAGTCGCAGAATGCGCGCACTCAACACATGGGTCTTGCCCGAGCCCGCGCTGGCCGCCACCCAAACGCTGCGTTCCGGGTCCGATGCCTCCTTCTGCGGCTGCGTCAGCGCAGTCCGCTTCTTGGGAGCAATGTCAGTCACGGCTTGCTCCTTTGCGCCAGCCGCCATTCACCAACCCTTGAGAGATGGTCAAAGTTGGAGCGGTCCTCCTCCCTGAAGAGATTGTGCCTTGGCACATAGGCCGTTTCCGGCAGCTGATAATTTGCAAGCAAGGCCAGCAGCGACTGCAGATGGGCTGCGGCTATTTCAGGCACATCGAATTCAGGTGAGGCAAGGCTGATCGCTGCCGCTTCCACTCCGCCGCCCACTTGCACATAGGCAAGTTCCGAGGCCTCGGAATTTGCAAACCCGGCAAATCCATCTCGATCGGCAATCGCAGCTTCCAGCGTGAGCTGCGGATTAAAGCCGCTCTTCACCTGTTTCCAGCTGGGCGCCACGCCGGTCTTGTAATCGATGATGCGCAGTGAGCCATCTTGGAGAATATCGATGCGGTCGGCCCGCGCCCGCAACTGGTGTTCAACCCCTCCTGCAACAAGCCGGATCTTTCCCTTCTCTTCAACATGAAGACCGGCAAGATTTTCGCGGAGGTCGCGCTCAATATGAATGAGCTCCCGCGCCATGCGCTCAAAGCGCGGCCACCACAACCGTGCAACTTCCGGCATGGCAAGGTAGGGAGCGAACATCTCCCGCCCGCGCGCCAGCAGGCGTTCCAGGTTCTTCGCATCATCCCCGTCATATGGATCGCGAAGCCAACGGTCGATCGCGGCATGAACCAACGTGCCGCGCAGCCTCGCATCGGGTTCCGCTTCCACATCCTCAAGGGGCTCCAGCTCAAGGATGCGCCTGGCAAAAACCGCATAGGAATCGCGCACCAGCAATTCGATTTCCGTGACGCTGAAGCCTGTGGGCCTGAGCGGAACATCCGGCCTCACAGCAGGCCGGGGCCATGGCATGAAAGCCTCAGCCTCATCGAGCCGCCGCGCCAGATGCACAAGCTCTTGCGAAAGCTGTTGATGAGGCTCGAGCCCGCGCAGTTCCAGCACCGCCCTGAGCCTGAGGATCCAGCGTGATGGCAGGGCAGGCTTGCCGCCGATGCGTTGCGACCATGTCACCATCACTCTTCTTCGCCCGAACCCCTGCACAAAATCATGGGCAGTGATGCCGATATTACGTTCAGGCTGCGACAGGCTCAGTGTTTCGCGCATGCTGCGGTTGAGCCACGGACCGGTATCGGCAAGCTGCGGCCACTGGCCGTCATTGAGCCCGCCCAAAATGGCAAGATCGAGGGGTACAAGCCGCGCTTCGAGTAACCCCAAGATGCTGATACGGGCCTGAGCCTCGAGGGGCGGGCGCACCGGCGTTGTCGCCAGATGGTGCATGAGGACCGGCGCAACCTCATCGAATGAAATTGGCTTCTCCCAGGCGCGCTCCTCTTGGAGCGCTTCAAGCAGTAGAGCGAGCTCATCGCTCGCGGCTTGTGGCGCCACGGCAGCAAGCGTACCCCGCACATCCCTGATGTGGGCGCTAAACGCCTTGGGCCTGCCATCGCCAACGGCCAGCGCTATGGCTATGCGCGCGGCAAAGGCGGCAAGTTCATCCCAATCCGCCGCACTCACGCGCTTGAGCATGGGATGGGCGTGATAGTCTTCCGCACGCTTACGGGCCGCGCTGATCCTGCCCTCAAGATTCGCAATCCCACGGCTGGCGGGCACGCCCCTGAAGCAGCAGGCATCCAGCATTTCCTTCAAGGCTCCGGCCCGTTCGCCGTCAATGCCGAATGTGGCCAGCGGATGATGCATGAGCGCGAGAAGATCGGCGGAGGCAAAGCCGGAAAGCCGTGCCCTGATGATGAGGGCGAGGAGCGAACCCAGGGGCTGCTGCGCCAGGGCTTCACCGCTTGAATCATCGATGGCAATACCCCAGCGCTGAAGCGCCACCGCCACGCGCTGCGCCAGATCCCGGTCCGGCGTGATGAGCGCCGCGGTGCCTTCTTCCATGGCCAGGAATTTCTTAAGCCGAAGCGCAATCACCAGTGCCTCTTCATGCCGGTCATGGGCCGCAACGAGTGCGATGTTTTCCATGTCTGGCAGCGGCGAAACATTGGATTGCCAGCCATCCGTCGCGGTCGCCGGCAGCATCATGTCGCTGAGGATGTGTTGCCTGGGTCCGTCGCTGCGCCCCAGCAGTTTCACGGTGTTCCACTCCACCTGCCATTGCTCCAGCATCATCTTCATTGCGTGTTGAGGATGCTGGGGCGTGATGGAATTCCACGTTTCCTCGTCAAGAGACAAGTCAAGGCCGGGCAGGACAACAGCGCCGTTTTCCTTCAGCGCGATGGCGCGCAAGAGTTCCCGCGCTGCCGGATTGGTGCCGGTGGAGCCTGCCGCCACCATGGGTCCCTTATGTTCACCCCTGGCAATGCGCTCCGCCTCGAGCCGCAGAAGCTGGTTGCGCCGGAGTGATGGCGATGTGCGCTCCATCTTGTGCAGGCGTTGCGGAAGATCCTTGGCGATAACGTCAAGAAGGCCGAGGATGGCGCTGCGGTGCCCAGCGAGATCGAGATCATAGGCAAGTTCCAGATTGGCAAAACTCGTCTCTTCCGTCTCGACCTGGTTGAGGAGCTGCTGCAGGCTGAGCGCGAGCTGCAGGCTCTGTTGCGGCGAGCGGGCGATGTCCTGGGCCAGGGCCGCTTGCGGGTTGTGCGCCGCCCATTCCGAGACAAGGTCGACCAGAAGATGCGTGAGGCCCGCCGTGCTGATGGCGGGCAAGAGTGCGTCAGTGGCAACACTGTCTGCAAGTGCATCTTCGTCAATATCGCCGATGGGCCTGATGCGCGGCAGGAGAATAGCGCGCCTGCCGGACTGCCTCAGGAAAATCTCGGAGAGCGCCCGCGCCGCGCGCCGCGTCGGCACCAGTATGGTCCAGTCCGGAAGGTCGAATGCAACCTTGCCATCAAGCAACGAACCGTCCCTCACCGCCGCGGCGAGCACGGCAAGAAAATCATTTTCCGGTGCAACGCTCCACAGGTTCAAGGCGAGAGGTCCTCAGGCTTTGCGGAGGTATTCCTCCGCCGCTGCAATCGATTCAACCGTGCCAACGTGCAGCCAATGGCCGTCATGGGCAAGCCCGAACAATCGCCCCTTTTCCATGGCTTGGTCCCAAAGCCGGAGCATCGAAAATGCACCGGATGGTGCCCGTTCAAACAGGCGCGGGTGGACAAGATAGCCGCCGATATAGGTGAGGGCTTTCCGGTCGGGGAATTGCTTTGCCCATGCCAGCCGTCCCTCGCTGTCAATGATGAAATCTCCCCGGCCGTCATAGCCAGTGGTATGCGCCGGATCGCACAGCAGCAGCAGGCAATCCATATCATCATCGCGCCATGATAGTTTTAGGCGTTCCAATGCGGGAACCTTGCCATCGGTCCAGAAGCTGTCGCTGTTCATGACGAAAAAGGGATCGGGGCCAAGCAGCGGCACCGCCCGTGCAATACCGCCGCCGGTATCTAGCAGCACATCGCGTTCATCGGAGATCGTGATGCGCGGCATTGTGACCGTCTTGCACCACACTTCGATCTGATTGGCGAGGTGGTGCACATTGACCACAGTCTCGGAGACACCGGCTGCGCGCAACTTGTCCATGGCATAGGCGATGAGCGGTTTCCCGCCGACCGGCACCAATGGTTTCGGTGTCGTGAGCGTCAAGGGCCGCATGCGCAGGCCAAGCCCCGCCGCCAGCATGAATGCTTTTTCGCCAACGCCCATCACGCCGCCGTCAGTGCTTCTGGCACATGGGCCACGTACCAGTCATTCAATTCCGCAAGTGCCGGATGGGCAAGGTTCCGCTTGAGATAACCCGACACCCGCGGCATGTGTTTGAGATACTGATGCTTGCCATCGCGCTTCGAGAGCCGCGCGAAAATGCCGAGGATTTTGGTGGCGCGCTGCGCCCCCAGCACCGCATAGCTGGCAAGGAAGGCCCGTCTGTCAAACCCTCCCTGCTTATCCCGCAGCATGCAATAATGTTCCACGACATGATCCTGCATGTCCTCGCTCACATCGACGCGCGCATCTTGTGCCATGGACGCCAGATCATAGGCCGGATGGCCCAGCACCGCATCCTGCGTGTCGATGAGGCCCACCCGCTTCAATCCCTCGCGTTCAGGAATCCAGATGAGGTTCGGCGAATGAAAGTCGCGCAAGGTCCAGATTTGTTTGTCCGGCTGCGCATGGGGCAGAAGTTTCTCCCAGCTTTTCACAAATGCACTGACAGCCTCCGGGGCTGCGGGCTTTCCCTTTGCATAAGGAATGTACCAGGATGGCAGCAGGTCCACTTCGATCAGCAAGGCATCATGGTCATAGGCCATCAAGCGATGCGAGTGCCCGGGCGCTGCCTCGGCCTTTTCCGGCCAATCCCGGGCCGCCATGTCGGCGAGCAAGCCCGCCGCTGTCTCAAGAGGCTCCTGCATGTCTTCGCCAGCCAGCATCATCCGGCCATAGACCCTCTCACCCAGATCCTCGATCAGCGCAAAACCGTGCGGCAAATCACTCTTGATCGTATGAGGCGCACTGTAGCCTTTTTCTTCAAGATGCCGGTTGATGGCGATGACCGGCGTGATCCCCTCCGCCAGATGTGCAATCGCGCTGTAGGGCTTTCCGTCCTTCACCTTGGGACCATCGGGCCGCTGCGCCATGTCCATCAGCAGAAGCTCTTCGCCTTCCACCCTCACCTTCTCATAGCGCCGCGCCGAGGCATCGCCTTCGAAGAAGTGCCGGCTGCCCAAGGCGAATGGCGCAAGGCCAATGAACCGTTCGAGTTCCCCATTGCGATGGAGAACCTGAACCCAGCCGCCATTAGCAGTTAAATCCGCCTGACGTTTTTGCCCCGATCCCGAGAGCCGGATGGTGAGGGTATCCTTGCCCAAGGGGTCTGGCAGCCGGTCCGCCCATTCCACAATGCCGCAATGATGTTGCAGCATCTCGCCAAGACCCAACTCTGCTATCTCGCTTGCCGAAGAGAGCCGGAAGAGATCGGCATGAAAGACCGGAACCCGCGTCTCTTCGTAGGTCTGCACCAGTGAGAAGCTGGGGCTTGGCACATCGCTGTCGCTGCCGGGCTTGAAAAGCGCCCGGATGAAGGCCCGCGCCAGCACTGACTTGCCCGCGCCAAGTTCGCCTTCGAGGCCAATGACGAATCCGGGCCTTGCCCACAAAGCCAGCGTGCCGGCAAGGGCCTGCGTGGCGTGCTCGCCATCGAGCATCACCGAAACCTCAAAAGACTCGTTCATGCGGCGCTGAGTGACTCGCGGCGCGCCATATCCTGCCCTGCGGGACCTGAAATCGGGAAACTGCACACCACGGTCGTGCCCTTGTTGACTTGGCTTGCAAGGCTCACCTTGCCGCCGTGAAGCTCGGTGAAACTCTTGACGATTGCAAGCCCCAGCCCTGGTCCCCTGTGGCCCGCCGGAACCGGCTTGGACTGGAAGCGCTCGAAGGCTTTGTGTTGGAATTCGGGCTCAATGCCGCGCCCCTCATCCGCCACCCAGATTTGCACGATCGTGCCCTTGCGCCGTGCCCCCATGTGGATGGGCTTCCTGCTGGTGGAAAAGCCAATCGCATTTGAAAGCAGATGGTTGAGAATTTGCAAGAGCCGGTTGCGGTCGGCCACAATGCTGGTGACATCAGAAGCCACGTCGATCTTGATCGTCAGGTCGCGGCGCTCCAGCGCGGGCAGGATCTTGTCGGCCGCCGCCTCCAGCACCTCACCCACGTCAACTTGCGCTAGCTTGAGTTCCATGGCCCCGGCATCGATGGCTGAAAGATCGATGATGGCGTCGATGATACCGGAGAGATCGTCGGCCGAGCGCCTGATGTTGAGCACATACTCGCGCTGCTTCTCCGTCAGAGCCCCGAAGAAGCCGAGATCCAGCGCCTCGGAGAAACCGGCAATGCTGGTGAGCGGTGTCCTCACCTCATGGGAGACATGGGCCAGGAACGCACCCTTGAGCTTGTCGGCAGCTTCCAGCGCTTCGGCCCGCTCGACCAGCGCCCTCTCGGCTCTCACCGCATCCGAAACATCACTGAAGGTGATGAGCGTATTGCCGTCGGGCAGCGGCACGGCGCGGAACTTCAAGTCCTTGCCATCATGCCTAAGCTGCCCGTCGATCCGCCTGCGGCTGCCTTCGAGTCCGGTGAGTCCATACCGGATATCCTGCCAGACCGCGCGCGCTTCCTCGCTGAAGCGCTTTTCGCCCGAGAGCCGGTCCACGTGCAAATCCTTGCCCTCGGCGGCGGGCGTTGTAATCCACAGTTTCTGAAAGGCGGGATTGTAGAGCTTGAGCCTGCCATCGGAGCCGAACAGCGCCACGGCCTCGGCCAGATTGTCGAGGGTCTCGCGCTGCGTATCGAAGAGCTCGTTGTAGCGGCTTTCGAGCTGGTATTCCTTGGTGAGATTTTCATAGAGATAGGTAACACCCCCGAAGGGATGCTGCTCGCAAACCACGCGCAGCGACCGGCCATCGGGCAGGTACCAATGGGCCTCGCGCGTTTCGATTGTTGTGTAGGAGGAGAGCTGCTTGGATTTCCATTCGCGGAAATTGGCCTGTTCGGGAAGGCTGCGGTTTGCCCGCAAGTGGTCGAGCACTTCACCGTCGCTGGGTTTGCTCTGCAGCCAGGCGGGCTCAAGAGCCCAGAGCTCCACATAGGCCTGGTTGAAGAACCGCAGGCGCTGGTCGGGGCCGAAGATGGCAACTGCCGTATCGAGCTTGTCGAGCGTCGAGGCATGGGCCTTGATATGGCGCTCCAGCTCCTTCTCCGCTTCATCAAGGGCAGTCACATCGATGGCGAAGCCTGAAAGACCGCCCTCGATCTTCTGCTCATAGATATTGAAGCTCCTCATCGATCCCTTGAGGATCGCCTTGGTCCGCCCGGCAAGGCCTGTGGCCTTCTGCGCCCTGCTATTGTCGACGCTCTCCTCACGGAAGAGCTGCATGCCGCTCCTCAGCGCCTGGTTGAGGTCCGTTGCTTCGATCGCCGTCATATAGGCCCGGTTGAGCCAGATCAGCTTTTCCTGATCGTCCTTGATCCATGCGGGAAAGGGCGCCGAGTCGAGCATGGCCGAAAGCCGCCGCACCTGCTTGGAGAGCTTGCTTGTGTCATAGGAAAGCTCGGTCATCTGCCGCCGGTCGCCGGCAAGCGGCCGGAGCCTGAGCGTCGCGTGCGTGCCCGCCGCGCGGCCATCGGCTTCGAGAAGCTCGCCCTTCCTTGTCTTGACGCCGATGTTGAAAGCCCGCCCTTCCGATTTCAACGCATCCAGCTTCTCCGACAGCTCAGCCAGAGAATCGGGCTCAAGCCAGGTTTCGAAATGGGCGATTTCCGTCAAGGTCTCGGGTACCTCTGCAACACCATGCATGCTGCCTGCCACCCGGTCGGGGAGCAGCGATGTGCCGCGCCACACCATGAGAATTTGTGCATCGCTCTTGAAGGCCGTTTCGATTTCATTGAGTTCGAATTCAAGCTGGCCTTTGCGCCGCTGCATCTCAGCGAGTGCCACCCGCGTGCGCCGGAGGCTCAGCACGGCAAGTGAGAGGCTCGCCACCAGAAAACCACCAACCGAGAGAGGCACGAGATTCTGCGACAGAAATTCCGTGACAAAACCGACGGCGAGGGGAGCGGGGCCTTGCGGCGAATAAAAGACCGCCACGGGACCATGCCAGAACATGCCGTGCGCAAAGCTCATGTCAATGAATTGCCCCGTCCCAATCTTGCTCGAAAACTGCATGACTGGCGCTCGACTGGAGGCCCGCCTCGATGACTAGAAAAAGCGAATCATCGCCCGCTCCAAGGATAGCAGCGCGGCGGTACAAAAACAGCGCCGGAAGTTTCCTCCGGCACTGTCAAATGACGAGCTGGAACGAATCAGTAGCGGTAGAGTTCGGTCTTGTAGGGGCCCTCGGGCGTAACCCCAATATAAGCCGCCTGCTCGGGCTTGAGGGTCGTCAGCTTGACGCCCAGCTTGCCGAGGTGAAGGCGCGCCACCTTCTCGTCGAGCTGCTTCGGGAGCACATAGACTTCGTTCTTGTATTTGCCTTTGCCATGGTTCGCGAAGAGTTCGATCTGCGCCAGCGTCTGGTTGGTGAAGGACGCCGACATCACAAAGCTCGGATGTCCCGTGGCATTGCCCAGGTTCACCAGCCTGCCTTCCGACAAAAGGATGATGCGGTTGCCCTTGGGGAACTTCACCATATCGACCTGCGGTTTGATATTGACCCAGGGGAAATTCTTGAGTTCCGCCACCTGAATCTCATTGTCGAAGTGGCCGATGTTGCAGACGATCGCCATGTCCTTCATCTGCTTCATATCATCGAGCGTGATCACATCCTTGTTGCCGGTGGCCGTCACATAGATATCGGCAGTGGGGAGCACATCCTGCAGCGTCTGCACATCAAAGCCGTCCATCGCTGCCTGCAGGGCGCAGATGGGATCGATCTCGGTGACGATCACACGGGCCCCAGCGCCGCGCAAAGACTGCGCCGAACCCTTACCCACATCGCCATAGCCGCAGACCACGGCGATCTTGCCCGCCATCATCACGTCAGTGCCGCGCCGGATGGCGTCGACCAGCGATTCACGGCAGCCGTACTTGTTGTCGAACTTCGACTTTGTGACAGAATCATTGACGTTGATCGCCGGGAAGGGAAGCTCGCCCTTTTTCTGCAATTCATAGAGGCGATGCACACCGGTCGTGGTTTCTTCAGTGACGCCAATGATCGCCTTGCGCTGTTTCTCGAACCAGCCGGGCTGGTTCTTGATGCGGTCCTTGATCTCGGCAAAGAGGCATTCCTCCTCTTCCGACTTAGGATGCGCGATGAGGGCCGGGTTCTTCTCGGCCTTTTCGCCGAGGAGGATGTAGAGCGTGGCATCGCCGCCATCATCGAGGATCATGTTGGAGGGCTTCTCATCGGGCCAGTCGAAGATGCGCGCGGTGTATTCCCAATAGTCCTTGAGGCTCTCGCCCTTGATGGCAAAGACCGGCGTGCCGGTGGCGGCAATGGCAGCCGCCGCATGGTCTTGCGTCGAGAAGATGTTGCACGAGGCCCAGCGCACATCGGCACCGAGAGACTTCAGCGTTTCGATGAGCACCGCCGTCTGGATGGTCATATGCAGCGAGCCGGAAATGCGCGCACCCTTGAGGGGCTGTGCCTTGGCATATTCGGCGCGCGTTGCCATGAGGCCGGGCATCTCGATCTCGGCCATCTCGATTTCCTTGCGGCCCCAATCGGCGAGCTTGATGTCCGCCACCACATAGTCGTGCTTGCTCATGTTCCAATCCTTCAGTGAATGGCAGCGCCTATAGCAGCGCCGAAGGGGAGTGGCAAGAAACACATAAAGATATCTTTATATGCTTCCGGAGCCAAATTTCAGTTCCAGCGGCAGTTTCCGAGTTTAATCCCATGATAGGCCTTTAAATAGCTTAGGAAGCTCCGGGACGGCGATTCGGGGTTGCGGGCTATCCGAGTGCCCAAAACACGAAAAGCCCGTCTCAGGCCATCCTGGGGCAAATGAGAGCATATTCTCGTAATAGGTGTAATTTCTTTCCAGTGGTCAACCGTAGGCAGAATCAATCCTGGTAGTTGGCGGGATCGAGCCCTGTGATAGTCGGATTGTGCCCCGTCAGCGGGTTGTCCGGAGTCCAGGAAAGCTTCGTTTCAAAAAAGCGCGCCCACAGCGCGTCATACATCAGGATGCGGCCAGCAAGGCTCTCGCCGATATCGAGAAGCTCCTTGATCACTTCCATGGCCTGCATGGCGCCGAGAATGCCGGGCAGCGCCCCCATTACGCCCGCCTGCTCGCAGGCTGGGAAGCTCCCACGCGGTGGCAGCTCGCCCACGAAACAGCGATAGGTGGGATAGGGTGTGCCATCTGCCATTTTCAGATGCGGCTTGAAGGTGGAAATCTGCCCGTCGAATTGCCCGACTGCCGCGGAGACAAGCGTCTTCCTGGCGAAGTAGCAGGCATCGCTGACGAGAAAGCGTGTCGGGAAATTATCGCAGCCATCGGCCACGATGTCATAGCCACCGATCAGCGCCAGCGCATTCTCCGCGGTGATGCGCATCTGGTGTTGTTCAACTTTCACATGCGGATTGATCTCGGCAATCTGCCGCGCCGCGCTTTCCGTTTTCGCAACACCGATGCGCGGCGTTGTATGAATCACCTGGCGCTGCAGATTGGAAAGCGACACCGTGTCGTGGTCCACAACACCGATGCGGCCAACACCTGCCGCTGCGAGATAAAGCAATGCCGGTGCGCCAAGCCCGCCCGCCCCGATCACCAGCACGGACGCATTCTTGAGCTTGTTCTGTCCCGGCCCGCCCACTTCCGGCAGCACAATGTGCCGGGCGTAGCGTTCAATCTCGTCTTCACTCAATGGCATTTGCTACAAGGGCGCATTGAGGCACCCCCTCCCAGCTTCGCCGTTCTCCCCAAACCAGTTGGGGGAGAAATTCAGTGAAGCCTCTCCCCCAGCTTAGCTGGGGGAGTGCCCGCAGGGCGAGGGGGTGTTTCAATCACTTCTGTCCGCTGGAGCCGAAGCCGCCGGAGCCGCGCTCGGTCTCTTCCAGCCTATCAACTTCCGTGAGTGTGGCAATGGTGACAGGCGCAATCACCATCTGGGCGATACGGTCTCCGCGCGCGATCACAAAGTCTTCTGCGCCATGATTGATGACCGGAACCTTGATCTCGCCGCGATAATCGGCATCGATGGTCCCCGGCGCGTTGAGCACCGTAACGCCATGTTTCACCGCAAGTCCCGAACGTGGTCTCACCTGCGCTTCAAAACCCTGCGGCAGGGCGATAGCGATGCCGGTGGGCACAAGCGCCCGCTCGCCGGGTTTCAGAGTGAAGGCTTCTGCCGCCCGCAAATCCAGCCCCGCCGATCCTGACGTGGCATAGGCAGGCAATGGCAGGTCCTTGCCATGAGGCAGGCGGAGGAGCTTGACTCCCATCATCGCACCCCTCCCTTCAGGGAGGGGATGGGGGTGGGTGAAGAAACTGAGCGAGGCGTTTGCCCCACCCCTGCCCCTCCCCAAGGGGAGGGGAGAAACAAATAACTCATAGGAGTCCCGCCAGTTTCTGCATAAGGCGCATAGCCACCTCCGCCTTGGACAATTTCGGCCAGCTCTCGACACCTGATTTCGAGACGAGATGTACTGTGTTGGCATCACCGCCGAAGACACCTTTTTCAACGCTCACATCATTGGCGACAATGAGATCGCAGCTTTTCTTGGCGAGCTTTTCCTGCGCATGAGCAATGACGTTTTCTGTTTCGGCTGCAAAACCAACGACCACCTTTGGCCTGCCGCTCTTGCGCGCTGCAATCGTCTTTAGAATGTCCGGGTTCTCGGTAAGCGACAGTGTGGGCGGCTTGCCATCGCCCTTCTTCTTGATTTTCTCGCCCGCAGCCGATGCCACACGCCAGTCAGCCACAGCAGCGGTAAAGATGGCGATATCGGCGGGAAGCGACTGTTCCACCGCCTTCAACATTTCTTCCGCGGTCTGCACCGGCATCATGCCGGCACCGGGAGGAATAGGCAGCGACACCGGGCCGGAGACGAGCGTCACCTGCGCACCGAGTTTCACGGCAACTTCGGCAATGGCATAGCCTTGCTTGCCAGAAGACTGGTTGGAAATGTAACGCACCGGATCGATGGGTTCGCGCGTCGGTCCCGCCGTCACAAGCACATGCTTGCCCTTCAGCGGCAAATCCCCTGGCGCCAGCAATGTCTCGATCGCCGCAGCAATCTCGAGTGGTTCCGCCAACCGTCCCAGTCCAAATTCACCGCAGGCCATCTCGCCTTCGCCGGGGCCGACAAACGTGACCTCGTCGTATTTCAGCTGTCTGATGTTCCGCTGCGTCGCCGCGTGGTGCCACATGCGCACATTCATGGCCGGCGCAACAAGCACTTTCTTGTCGGTGGCGAGCAGTGTTGTGGAAGCAAGATCATTGGCAAGGCCCGTCGCCATCTTGGCAAGGAGATCCGCCGTGGCAGGCGCCACCACCACAAGATCAGCCGCCCGCGACAATTCGATATGACCCATCTCGGTTTCATCGGTGAGCGAGAACAGGTCCTGGTAAACTTTTTCACCCGTCAGCGCCCCAACCGCCAAGGGCGTGACAAACTGTTCGCCCGCCTTGGTGAGGATCGCGGTCACGCCGATGCCGCGCTTCTTCAGCTCGCGGATCAATTCCAGCGACTTGTAGGCGGCGATGCCACCGCCGATGATGAGCAATATTGAACGCATCACGACAATTCTCTCATTTCGTCATTCCAGCCATAGTGACGGGTTAAGTGGCTTCATCGCTACACCACCAGTTTCACGGCAATGACAACCAGCGCCGCAGCCCCTGTGTAGAGCGCCAGCGACTGCCAGCGTCTGGCCTTCACTTGTGCCTTGGCCATGGCCGTTGTCGTTGCCGCATCCAACTTGAGACCACCGCCAGAGGCCATGTCGGCCAGCATGCGTGTTGCCTTCTGGGCCGAGCCCAGCATTTCAGGAAGCTGCAGCGCCGCACGGCCCAGAGAGGCGGCAGCATTTGCCGCCCCTTCCAGCTTTCCGATGGGGCCAAGCTCGCGCTCGATCCAACCCTTCACCACGGGTTCGGCTGTTGTCCACATGTTGAGGTTGGGATTGAGCGTGCGTGCCACCCCTTCCACCACCACCATGGTCTTCTGCAGCAACAAGAGTTGCGGCTGTGTCTGCATGTCGAACTGTTCGGTCACTTCAAACAACTGTGTGAGGAGCCGAGCCATGGAAATCTGGTCCGCGGGCAAATCCATGATGGGCTCGCCAATGGCGCGCAATGCCTGTGCGAAACTTTGCACGTCTTGTGTGTCCGGCACATAGCCAGCATCAAAATGCACTTCCGCGATGCGCAAGTAGTTGCGGGTGATGAAACCATAGAGGATTTCGGCAAGGAACAAGCGGTCCTTTACGGAAAGCCGCCCCATGATGCCGAAGTCGATGGCGACAAGATTTCCGGCCTCATCCACCATCAGATTGCCCTGGTGCATGTCGGCATGGAAGAAACCGTCGCGGATGGCATGGCGGAGAAACGACTGGATGATGTTGTCAGCCAGCTTCGGCAGATCAAGCCCGCGGCGCTTGAGGCCTTCCACATCGGCCAGCGGCGTGCCGTCAATCCATTCGGTGGTCAGCACGCGCCGCGAGGTCAGCGCCCAGTTGACGGTGGGAATGCGAAAGCCTGGATCATCCTTGCTGTTCTTCGTCATCTCTGAAAGGGCCGAAGCTTCCATGCGGAGATCAAGCTCCAGCTTCATAGAGTGGGCCAGCACATCAACGGCGGCGACAGGGCGAAGCCTGCGGCCTTCCGCCGAGAGGCGCTCCATCTGCCGCGCCGCAAAGGCGAAACTGTCAATGTCGGCGGCAAAGCGCTTTTCAACATTGGGGCGGAGAATCTTCACCGCCACCCATTCGCTTTCGCGCGTCTTTGCCTTATGCACCTGTGCTACCGAAGCTGCAGCGACGGGCTCGCCAAATTCGATGAAGAGTTCTTCGACGGATTTTCCCAATTCGCTGGCGATGGTGGCCTTGGCCTCTGCCATGGAAAAGGGCGGTAAGCGATCCTGCAGCACCTTCAGCTCGAAGGCCCGCTTGGCGCCGATGACGTCGGGCCGTGTCGACAGGAATTGCCCGAGTTTGATGTAGGAGGGACCCAGCGCCGACAGTGCCTGTGAAATCCGGTTGGCCTGGTCGCCTTCTTCTTTCTTTCCGATCTGGCAGAGCTTCAGAAGCGCACGCACTGGCGCAGGCAGCTGCGTCAATTGTTCCGGCGGCAACAATGCGCCGTGGCGCGCCAGCGTGACGCCTGCCCGCAAAAGCCGCCAGACATTGGTGAGCGCCAGCGCCATCAGATGCGCCAGCCTGAATGAATGGCGGCAACACCGCCCGTGAGATTGCGCCAGGTGACACGGGCAAAGCCCGCGTCCTCGATCATGGCGGCGAACTGGTCCTGCTTCGGGAAGGTGCGGATCGATTCGACAAGATAGCGATAGGGCTGTCCGTCGCCCGTCACCACCTTGCCCACCGCAGGGATCACCGTGAAGGAATAGGCGTCATAAAGCTTCTGCGCGAATTCAAGATCCATGTGCGAAAACTCAAGGCACATGAAACGCCCGCCGGGCTTCAGCACGCGGTAAGCTTCGCGCAGCGCCTTGGGGATATCCGGCACGTTCCTGATGCCGAAGGCGATTGTGTAGGCATCAAAGCTCTGGTCCGGAAAAGCGAGTGCCTCTGCATTGCCGACGGTGAAGGTGACTTTGCCCGAAAATTCTTCCGCCTCGGCGCGGCGCTTTCCCTCCGCCACCATGTCGGGTGAGATGTCGGCGATGGTCACGCGCGTTCCGGCGCCACCTGCCTTGGCAATCCGGAAGGAGATGTCGCCGGTGCCGCCCGCCACATCGAGCACATGGAAGGCGCGTTCATTGCGCGGCGGGTTGAGCTGGGCGACGAAATCGTCCTTCCACAGCCGGTGCAGTCCCGCCGACATGAGGTCGTTCATCTCGTCATATTTGGCCGCCGATTTGGCGAAGACGTCATTGACCAGCCCCTGCTTTTCGCCGGGTTTCACGTCGCGGAAGCCGAAGCGGGTTTCCATGTTTTGGGCAGGTTCGGTCATCATTTTATCCCCGTCCCTACATAGGCTAGAAGGCTGAACAATTCCATGCGCGCGGGTCTTGTATGGGGCCTTCCGCCACAATTGGGGTTAATGAATGCCGGAGCTGCCGGAAGTAGAAACTGTGAAACGGGGCCTTGAACCGGCGCTTCTGGGGCGGCGCATCGCGCGCGTTGAGCTCCGCCGCAAGGATTTGCGCTTTCCCTTCCCCAAGGATTTCCGGGAAAGGCTGGAGGGCGCCCGCATCGAAAGCCTCTCCCGCCGCGCCAAATATATTCTGGCGGAAACCGACCGCCGTGACCGCCTGATCCTGCATTTGGGGATGACCGGGCGCTTCACCATCCTGAAGCCCGGCGGCGGCATCACGGTGCCCGGCGAATTCTATGATGCCACTGCCGCCGCAGGCACCGCCGATGGCCCCCATGACCATGTGGTCTTTCACCTCGATGAGGGAACTCGCATTGTTTATTCCGATCACCGCCGCTTTGGCCTGATGGATCTGGAACGGCCGGGAGAAAGCCACAAGCTGCTGCTTGGCCTCGGTGTCGAGCCCCTCGGCAATGAACTGAACGCCGCCTATCTGGCGGAAGAATTTCGCGGCAAGGCGGCACCGCTCAAGGCCGCGCTCCTCGATCAGCGCATCATTGCAGGCCTTGGCAATATCTATGTCTGCGAGGCGCTGTACCGGGCAGGGCTGTCACCGAAGCGCAAGGCTGGAACACTGGTGAAGAAGGCGGCCCACTATCCACGTCTTGATGAGCTTGTCCGTCATATCCGCGAGATTCTGGAGGAAGCAATCAAGGCGGGCGGTTCCACCCTGCAGGACTATCGCAATGCTGCGGGCGAAGCGGGTTCCTTCCAGCAGCGCTTCCTTGTCTATGACCGCGAGGGCGCGATTTGCGCAAATGGCCACAGGATCAGGCGCATCGTGCAATCGGGGCGCTCGACATTCTTTTGTCCGTCGTGCCAAAAGTGATTCATGGCTTTTGAAACGATCCTTGTTGAAACCAAAGGTGCCGTTGGCATCATCACGCTGAACCGGCCCAAGGCGCTGAATGCGCTGAATGCCCTGCTCATCCGCGAAATGAATGCGGCACTTTCCACCTTCGATGCCGACAAGGCCGTGGGTTGCATCATCTTGACGGGCGGCGACAAGGCCTTCGCCGCAGGCGCTGATATCCGCGAGATGAAGGACATGACCTTCAGGCAGGTCACGGAAGAAAACTTCCTTGAGGAATGGGATCACATCAACACCATCCGGAAACCCATCATCGCCGCGGTTTCCGGATATTGCCTTGGCGGCGGTTTTGAATTTGCTTTGGCTGCCGATATTTTGATTGCGGCTGAAACTGCGCGCTTTGCCCTGCCCGAAGTGACCCTCGGCGTTATTCCGGGTGGCGGCGGCACGCAACGTCTCGCCCATGCCATTGGAAAATCCAAGGCTATGGAAATGATTCTCTCTGGCCGCATGATCGATGCCAGTGAAGCCGAGCGCTTAGGCGTTGCTGCGCGGGTAGTGCCTTCAGAAAAACTGCTGGAGGAAGCAATCTCACTGGCGGAGAAAATCACAAACCTCTCTCAGCCTGTCATTACTTCCGCCAAGCGCGCAGTGCGCGCTGCCTTTGAGATGCCGCTCTCAGAAGGCCTCGCTTTCGAGCGCAAGTCCATCCATGCGCTCTTCGCGCTTGAAGATCAGAAAGAGGGAATGGCGGCCTTCCTCGAAAAACGGAAGCCGATTTTCAAGGGCAAGTAGACTATGGTTGATAAACTTAACGCCACCAGGCGTCTTGCCGGTCAATGCTTTTGCGGGCGTGTGCACTACACCGTCGCTGACGAATTTCTCTATGCAGCGAATTGCCATTGCTCGCGCTGCCGTCTTGCAACGGGTTCGGCATTCAAGCCATTCGGCGGCATTGAGCCCGCGAAACTTCACGTCCATCAAGGATCAGATTCGCTTTTGATCGTCGGCGAACCGGACGGCCACGATGCGCGCTGTTCGAAATGTGGTTCGCTTCTCTATTCCGTTGTGCGCGATGGCGAATATGTCCACGTCGCCTATGGCTCGCTTATTGATCCACCGGCGCTGGCACCGGCTGAACACATCTATGTTGGATCAAAGGCGCCATGGGACATTATTGCCGATGACCTGCCCCAATACGATGAGCTGCCGACAGATGATTGAGCTCAGACCGGGCGAACTTCCGAAACTTCCGGCACAAAGTGGCGGAGTAGGTTTTCGATGCCGTGCTTGAGGGTCGCCGTCGAGGAGGGGCATCCGGCGCAGGAGCCCTTCATGTTGAGATAGACCACGCCGTCCTTGAAGCCCTTGAAGGTAATGTCGCCACCGTCCTGCGCCACGGCGGGCCGTACGCGGGAATCGAGCAGGTCCTTGATGGTCTTCACCACCGTCTCCTGATCCGCATCAAAAAATTCCGCATCGCCCGCTGTTTCCGCCGGTGCCGTATCGGCAACGATAGGCGCACCCGACAGATAATGGTCCATGATCGCGCCCAGGATGGCGGGTTTAAGCTGCTGCCATTCGCCGCCCGAGCGCGTCACCGTCACGAAGTCGTGGCCCAGAAAAACGCCCGATACATGCTTGATTCCAAAGAGTTTCTGCGCCAGGGGCGAATCCTCAGCTTCGTCAGAATCGCGAAAATCCCGCGTCCCGCCGGGAAGCACGGGCTTGCCGGGCAGGAATTTGAGGGTCGCGGGGTTGGGCGTGGCTTCGGTCTGGATAAACATCACTGATCTCTCTGGTCGGGAATATAGGCTCTTTTAGAATGGTTTTAAAGTACTAAAGGAATCCGACAATTTTTTTGACATCCTGCATGATGGGTGCCGCAATGGCCTGAGCCCGGGCCGCGCCATCAGTCAACACGCCCTCGATATAGGCCTGGTCCGCCAAGAGCTTGTTCATTTCCGCCGTGATGGGCGAAAGCTTTGTGACGGCAAGATCGCCCAGTGCGGTCTTGAAACTGGAGAACTGCCCGCCGCCAAACTGCTTCAGCACTTCAGCAGCGGATATACCCTCCAGCGCCGCATAGATGCCGACAAGGTTCTCTGCCTCGGGCCGTCCTTCAAGGCCCTTGGCCTCGCTTGGCAAGCCATCGGCATCGGTCTTCGCTTTCCGGATTTTCCTGGCAATGTCATCGGGCGAATCCGTGAGGTTGATGCGCGAAAGATCCGATGGATCTGACTTCGACATCTTCTTCGTGCCGTCGCGCAAGGACATCACGCGCGTTGCAGGTCCCATGATCACCGGCTCCGTGATGGGGAAGAACTCGATGCCGAAATCATTGTTGAACTTGATGGCAATGTCGCGGCACAGTTCCAGATGCTGCTTCTGGTCCTCGCCTACAGGCACATGCGTTGCGTGATAGATCAAGATGTCCGCCGCCATCAGCACCGGATAGTCGTAGAGACCGACAGAAGCGCGCTCCTTGTCCTTGCCCGCCTTCTCCTTGAACTGCGTCATGCGGTCGAGCCAGCCAAGCCGCGCCACGCAGTTAAATACCCAGGTCAGCTCCGCATGTTCGTGAACGCGCGACTGGTTGAAGAGGATCGATTTCTTGGGGTTAATTCCGGCGGCGATATAGGCCGCCGTCACATCGCGGATCGATTTGCGCAAAATGTCAGGTCCGCCCCAGACGGAAACAGGCTGAGTGATGGCATGGAGATCGACGACGCAATAAAGCGTCTCATGGGTGTCCTGCATTTTCACCCAGTTCAGCATGGCGCCGAGATAATTGCCGAGATGCAGGTTTCCGGTGGGCTGCATGCCCGAAAGCACGCGGTCTTTGAATTGGCTCCCAGAAGATTGGCTCATGGTTTGGACCCTCTATGAGAATAGCCTTCACCACCGGCCATGGACGGAAGGTGGCGCGGGCGCCTTATGCCGGGGCAACAGGCAAATGAAAAGTCCTATCTGCGGAAGGAAGAGAGCAGTTCCGAAAGGCGTAGCGCCCCAGTGACATGGGCAGCCACGAAATAGGAGGCAGCACCGGCAAGGCAGAGCACCAGCAATCCCCACAAGGCAGCCATGAAACCTGCATTCTCAGCATAGCTGCCGGAGAGCAGCCAGTAGAGGCCAAGCAACACCGCCGTCATCACGAAGAGCGAGGCGACCATGCGCGGCAGGCGAGACTTGAACCTTTGATCTGTCCTGTAGTGGCCGCGCCGCACGGCGGTAGTGATGAGGAGCACGGCATTGACCCAGGAGGCGATGCTGGTGGCAAGGGCAATGCCAAGATAGGCCATATAACGCGAGAGAATAATGCTCGCCGCAATGTTCACTGCAACTGTCACCATGGCGAAATACATCGGCGTCTTGGTATCTTCGCGGGCATAGAAGCCCGGCTGGAAAATCTTGGTGAGCGTGAAGGCCGGAAGCCCCAGCGCAAAAGCTGCCAGCACCGGGGCCACATTGAACGTATCGGCGCGCGTGAATTCGCCATGTTCGAAAACCGTATGCAGGATGGGCTTGCCGATGATGATGAGGGCCGCCGCAGCGGGAAGGGTGAGGAAGAGCGCAAACTCCAGCGCCCGGTTCTGGCTGTCGCGTGCGCCTTGAACATCTCCCGCCCGCAATTTGCGTGACAGCGTCGGCAACAGAACGACACCGATCGCAACGCCAATGAGGCCCAAGGGCAATTGAAACAGCCGGTCGGCGTAATAGAGAAAGGCAACGCCACCCGAAAATCCCGTGGCCAGCATGGTGGCAATAAGCAGGTTCACTTGCGTGACGCCGCCTGAGATCAGCCCCGGAACGGAAAGCACCAGAACCTTTTTCACATCGGCGGTGAGACGCGGGATTGTCGGCACCACATTGGCCCCGGCATAGGCGGCGCTCACAGCGAGCAAGCCCAGTTGGATGACACCGGAAAGCGTGACCGCCCAGGCCAGGAAGCGCCCCGTGTCCGGCGTGTTGCCAAGGCCCAGATACCAGGCAAGCAACGTCATCAGGATCACAACGATATTGAGGAAGATCGGCGCGGCGGCAGGCGCGCCAAAGCGGTTCATGCTGTTGAGGATGCCGCCGAAAAGGGCGGTCAGCGACATCATGCCAAGATAGGGAAAGCAGATACGAGTCAGTTCCGTGGCCAGCGCCATCTTGTCGGGCGTTCCCGTAAAGCCCGGAGCCAGCAGCGGCATGAGCCAGGGCATGAAGATCATGGCGAGCGCGCAGAAAATGATCATCCAGGTGAACAGCACCGAGAGCGTTTCGCGCGCGAAAGCAAAGGCTTTCTCT